>NZ_SGPH01000029.1:0-23380 GCF_004208915.1 Pseudoalteromonas sp. CO342X | reverse complement strand
TTATTTGGTAAAAGTGTTTTGCAATATCTTTATACCGTACTCTCCCGATAAGGGGGAGGAGTCCATACATCTCCCACCAATTAAATAATACTATGCGGTGTCTGTTCACCCGGCGATCTTTAACTTTAGGATATGGCGTCCCAAATCAAAAAATGAAAATAAAAAGACACTATTATTGCAGCATTTTATTGCGCTTTACGTTAAAATATTCGGTTATACCAATCACACAAGTGCCTATGGCTTGCAAACAATTGTAATTGGTATCAATTGGCAGCACTTGCTGCTTGTCACCATCACACGGGCTTCCTAACGGGGTATTTATGTCAGATAAGTGCTATATCACAGCGCAACAATTGCTAGAAGATTCATTTCGCTTAGCCGCTAAAGTTTATGAAGACGGGTTTAGACCTGACTTTATTATCGGTATTTGGCGTGGTGGTGCGCCTATTGGTATCGCAGTTCAAGAATACTACGATTACAAAGGTATAGAGACTGATCATATCGCAGTACGTACTTCTTCTTACTATGGCATTGGTAAGCAATCTAAAGAAATCAAAGTTCACGGTCTGCATTACATCGTTGAAAATGCAAACGCTGACGACTCATTGCTAATCGTTGATGACGTGTTTGATTCTGGCCGCAGTATTTTTGCGTTGAAAGAAAAGCTTGCAGAGCTAATGCGCTTGAACCTGCCTCGCGATATTCGTGTTGCTTGCCCATACTACAAGCCAGCAAACAAAAAAGTACCAATGACACCAGATTACTTTATTCATGAGTCTGATGAGTGGTTGGTATTCCCTCACGAGCTGTCAGGTTTAACACCGGAAGAATTAGTCGAAGGAAAGTCTGACTTAGCAAATATTAAACACCTATTTGCAAAATAAGTTAATCAGTACTCAAGGGCGAGCAAGTACTCGCCCTAGTTTATTCTAACCGCAAAAAATTAAGCTTGCGCGAAGCTATCAACAAAATCCTCAAGCGCGTCAACATCAACTGGCTTTAAGCCTTCACTACTGCGTACTATCAAGCCCTTTTCTACCAATTCACTGACCACCCGACGATATGCGCGCTCAGTGGTCGCAAATCTTTCGGCTTCAGCACTTACCGTTGAGTAGGCACGAAGTAATGTTGGATTCGAATTCTCGGCACGTAATAAGCAGTCTTTAGCAATGTTGTAGCTCAGCGGCAACAGCAACTTGTCTAAGTTTATCTTTTGGTTTTCAGTAAACTTAGCAGCGATGGTTTGCGCGGTATATAGGCTCAGCTCCGGCTGCTCAAGCAGTAATTTTCGCCAATATTTTAGCTCAATGAGGTGATAGGTTACATCGCTCAAGCAAGTCACGGTATAAATACAAGGCTGATGATTCAGCGCTTCGATTTCGCCAATTAGCGTGTTGTTACAGTCCAGTTGTCCGAGTAATAGACGACGACCGTTACCGACATCATAACTAAAAGACACAGTACCACTGGTCACCAATATGAGTTTACTCAATGGTTCATCTTGGTGGATCAAGACTTCTTTTTTGCTGTGCTGAAAACTATTACCAGCAAATGCGAGTAACTGTTCGACCAAATTGGTTGAAAAATGATATTGAAACATCTAGATGGCTCTTCGGACATATGTCCTATTTATTAAACTATAATGACGTTAGCATGAATTTTTCAGTTTTACGCTAACTCACACCGTTTAAGTAGTATCGGTTTTATCTCAGCGCTGTGGCGAAGAATTTAATAAACGATATTACCATTAAACCCCCACTTCCCGTGTTAGAGCTAATTTATTGGTGCTAATTTCTAGGGGCTTGTGGGTTAGCCTTTTTATTCTGCTCGATACGTAAATTCGAGCATAAACTATATGCTAACGCAACTTAGGGGAGAGGACAAATGAGTTGGGAATATTTAGGCTATTTAGCCTCTGCTTTTTTGGTCGTTTCTTTGATGATGAGCGATGTTGCTAAGTTGCGTTGGTTCAATTTAATGGGTTGTATTTGTTTTACTGCCTATGGCGCACTTATCCAAGCTTGGCCGGTGGC
Organism: Pseudoalteromonas sp. CO342X; assembly: GCF_004208915.1. Lineage (NCBI taxonomy): Bacteria > Pseudomonadati > Pseudomonadota > Gammaproteobacteria > Alteromonadales > Pseudoalteromonadaceae > Pseudoalteromonas > Pseudoalteromonas sp. CO342X. Next base: position 21,347 of record NZ_SGPH01000029.1, on the reverse strand, counting down.
ATTAACTAATGGTCTACTGGCACTAGTTAACACCTACCATTTGGTTAAATTACAAAAAGATCAACGCTGATATTTAAGTTCACCTGCAATCCACGTCTGCTCGACTTTAATATCATCAATTTTATCTTTGCTTACGGTAAAGTAATCTTGGTCGATTAAGATAAAATCGGCCCACTTTCCTTGTTCTAAACTTCCCAGTTTATATTCTTGAAATGCAGCATAAGCAGCATCAATAGTAAATGCTTGGAGTGCTTGTTCTCTGGTTAGCTTTTCTGTTGGGCGCCAGCCATCTTTGGGTAAATCTTGATGGTCTTGTCTGGTGATAGCGGCATGTAGACCATGGAAAGGGTTTGCAAGCTCCACTGGAAAGTCAGAACCCGCCGCGACTCTACTTCCTTGCTTTAAGAATGTTTGCCATGCGTAAGCGCCACTAAGCTGTTTGTCGTCTAGGCGCTTTTCGGCCATATGCATATCGGATGTGGCATGAACAGGCTGCATTGATGGAATAATATCTAACGTCTTAAAGCGGGGGATATCATCCGGATGGACAATTTGTGCGTGCTCAATGCGATTTCTGAGCAGTCTTCCACCTGCTTTTTTAAAAACGTGTTGATATGAGTCTAGCACGATGCGATTCGCTCTATCGCCAATGGCGTGCGTGTGCGCACTGTAGCCGCTGCGTATGGCTTGGGTGATCAATGCTTCAAGCGTCGCTTGGTTTTCGAGCATTAACCCTTTGTGACCTTTGCGGTCATGATAGTCGCGAATAAGTGCCGCACCTCGACTGCCAAGTGCACCATCAGCATAGATTTTTACACTACGAATAGAGAGTTGATCTCGTGTATCTTTGATCACTCCAGCGTCTAACATCTCTGCGAGTTTGGGGGAGCTTGCACTGAGCATAGCGTAGACGCGTAGCGGCATCGTGTGTTCCTTGGCGCGTGCTTGGTAAACCTGCCATGTGGTGTAGTCAATCCCGGCATCATGGGCTGAGGTAATGCCTAAACTCAGCAAGTGTTCTCCGGCTTTATTCAGCGCCTTGTTTACCTGTGCATCTGACTGAGCTGGGACATGAGTGCGAATAAGGTCTTCTGCCTTGTCGATAAAAATCCCGCTCGGCATACCGCTATTCAATGTAATGATTTCACCGCCGTCAGGTGTCTTTGTTGATTTCGAAATGTTGGCAAGCGCCATCGCTTTTGAGTTTACCCAAATAGCGTGACCATCTACTCGAGTGAGCATGACAGGCTTATCTTTTACGTACTTGTCGAGATCAGCTGCGGTTGGGAATTGTCCGCCGGGCCATAAGGTTTGATCCCAGCCTCGACCTATTATCCATTCACCTTCATGGGCTTTTGCGTAGTGGCTAAGCCGTTTTCCTACTTCTGCAATGGTTTTGCTACCGCGCACGTCGAGTGTGAGTAAATTATTGCCAAGGCCAATGATGTGACCGTGTGCATCAATTAAACCGGGCAATAGGGTTTTTCCCTCACCGTCAAACTTGGTTGCACTCGGGTATTGAGTACTGAGATCCTTTGCACTTGTTTTTACGACTTTACCGTCTTTAATGACCAAAGAAGAAAAGCGCTCAATTTGCTGTGATTTAGTGGGCGTATAGCCATTTACATTGTGAATTAAGGTTACTTGAGCTGTTGATGACAGGCTAAAGCTAGCCAAAAGCGCGAGGAATGTTTTTTTCATTATATTGTCCTTCACTGAGAGTGTTTATTCAGAATAATCATCTAACTCAATAAAGCCAAGTCTTTGAGTTGAGAGTATACTTGGGTTTTAAAGGAGTGGAGTGTCAAAGTGAAGTTGTTTGTTGTATACCTAGGTGGTCGTATTCAAGGTTGCCATATTGAAATGCATGATGTGCGCTTTGTCGCGGCGAATACAATTGAAGAAGCTTATCCCAAATTAAAGCAGCAATGGGTTGGTGATAAAAACTCGGTGCATATGGATAGCTACACAATCATTGAACATGCTGATGGTTATGCTATTGAACTTACCGAAGAGCGTGTTGAGCAAGCTGAGCATTTGTATTTTGTGAACCTGGGAGGATATAAGCCAGATAGTTTAGCTGAGGCGCATGACTTTGGGCTATTCGTTGCAACGAATGCCGATGAAGCAAAAGAGAAGGCAAAAGCGTTTTTGCTTAACGGTTTTAGCCATATTCATAAAGACGATTTACATGATGTAGATGACTGTTTTGCCATCGATTTATTTGATCAAAACTTAAATATCAAGCTCACCCACAGTGGCCAATCAACACCGCTTACCCCTTTGTGGTTTGGTTATCATCCTCTATAACCAATGTGAGGGATACTTTAGCCCTCACCCTCATTGTTTTCATCGTTATCTGCTTTTATGGCTATTTTAATAGCGACAATCACGACGGCAAACATTAAAAACGGCAGTGCAGCTAGAGAGTACTCGACAATGTGGCTGTCTTTGTAGCTAGGTTGCAAAATAAAATGGCCACCCACACACATTAAGATCACTACAAACAGTAAAGGTAGCATCATAATCTCTTTGTTCTTTTTGTGTTTTTTCATTCTGAACTCAGCTAATTATTCTTTCATTGAATGGTGAACACTCTCTCACACGCGGTGCAAAAAAGCCTTGATCGAAATCAGTGCGGCGGATTATACCAATTCACTCTGAGTTAGAAATAAAATTCATGAGTTTATACCAATTGTATTAATTAAATGAGCTATTTGAAGCGGAGAAATAGCTTTAGTAGCGAGGCAAAAATTTTGCTATTTAGTTGTTCTAAATGAGAAATTTTTAACGACGCTAATATGGTATTTCACCCTTCAAATTGGTTGGAGAGTTAATGCAATTGGTATTATTACTTGGGAGGGGGGAAGGTCCGTGGTATAACGAAGCTCTATCGCTGTAAAAACCAACAAATACTATGACCAAAAACAATAAACAAACCATTGTTATCAAGCTCGGCACAAGTGTCTTAACTGCAGGCAGCCAGACCTTAAACAAGCCCAGGCTTGTTGAGCTGGTAAGGCAGTGTGTAACGTTGCGTCAAGCTGGCCATCAGGTCATTGTGGTCTCCAGCGGTGCAGTGGCTGCAGGGCGCGGCGTGTTACAGCAACAAATTGGTCATTCACTCGCTGAAAAACAGATGTTAGCTGCGATTGGGCAAGGTCAATTAATCCATTTATGGCAGTCATTGTTTAGTATTTACGACGTCACTGTGGCGCAAATGCTACTGACACGAGCCGATCTTGAGCACCGCGAACGTTATCTAACGGCACGGGATATGCTCACTAAGCTTCTAGAGCATCATGTCGTGCCTATCATCAACGAAAACGATGCAGTGGCAACGTCTGAAATAAAAGTTGGCGATAACGATAACCTCTCAGCCTACGTCGCAATTTTAGCAAATGCCGATAAATTGGTATTACTCACCGATCAGCATGGTCTTTTTACCGCAGATCCCAGAGCCAATCCTGATGCGCAGTTGATAGAGCAAGTAACACATATAAACGACGAACTTAGAGCACTAGCTGGTGGCAGTGGCACACAACTTGGCACGGGTGGTATGGCGACTAAGTTGCAAGCCGCCGACATTGCACAACGAGCAGGCGTTGATGTCGTGATTGCAAAAGGTAGTGAATACGACATTTTACCGCAAGTACTTACGCAAACCGCACCAAGCACGACGTTTTTGAAGTTTGTCGCTCCGGTTGGAGGGCGCAAGCGCTGGTTGCTGTCTGGCCCTAAATCAACTGGTAAAATAATTTGTGATAATGGCGCAATCAATGCGGTATGTAATCAAGGAGCAAGTTTACTAGCAAAAGGCATCGTGTCGATTGAAGGGCAATTTAAACGTGGTGAGCTGGTTCAAGTGTTTTGCCAACAAGGCACGCTACAGGCACAAGGTTTAACTAGCTTAAGTAATCAAGAACTTGGTTTGGTAATTGGCCGTCATAGTAGTGAATTTGCGCAGTGTCTTGGCTTTGAAAGCGCTGAGGAAATCATCCACCGTGATAATTTGGTACTCTTAAATCAACATAGCCAACAAGAAGTATTAAATTAGCCTATAAATTACTGTAAATTCAGAGAGCTGTTCTACACTTATCAAGAGTCAATTTTATTGAGAGACCTTGAATGTCGATTAGCTATTCACCCTGTGGTCACGAACTTACTTTAGAGCTCTTGGCGCAAAAGAGTGAGCTGGTGCTAATGCAGGCCCTTGAGCGGGTTATCTCTGATGTTTGTGGGGAAAGCTATGCATTTTATTTCAGTAAAAGCTTATCGGAAAAAGAAGTCCCAAAGTCCATATTTGTGAGCCATCGCGACTTTTGTGTTGTGGTGGGGCCAGTAGATGCCGTGGTAGATAAATTACAGCAGCGTCAAGATGACAAACATCTCATTCAATACCATGGCGATAGTGTTATCCCGTTTTATCATCAAGCTCAGCTCGTTGGTTTTTTATATATAGAAGGCCAAGTAAATCTCACCACTGCGACTTTAATGAAGCACTTACTCACTGTTTTTGCGCATCAAATGGCAACATTGCACTTTGCTCGTATCGATCCGCTTTCCGAGCTACTTAATCGCCAAACGTTTGATGAAAAAGTCATGGAAATAACCAATGGGGACGGGTTTACGGTATGTCGTGATGACAGTGAAGACCGCAAGTGGTATTTAGCGATGGTAGATATCGATCACTTTAAACAGGTAAATGACAATTTTGGCCATGTGATTGGCGATGAAGTGATCCTGCTGGTGGCACAAAAGATCAAAGCTAACTTTAGAGCAGAAGACTATGTGTTTCGCTACGGCGGTGAAGAGTTTGCGGTGCTATTTCAAAGTCACAATGACGATTCTGCTGTAGTGGCACTTGAGCGCTTGAGAAATGCAATTGCCTCTAGCCGATTTCCGCAAGTAGAGCATGTTTCTGTGAGCCTTGGTTTTACCGAAGTGGTTGATACACTACAAGTTTCTGAGCAAGTTCACAAAGCTGACCTCGCGCTTTATCACTCAAAAGAAAATGGCAGAAACCAAGTCACAAACTACCTCGCTTTAGGGTTAGCTGAATCACAATACGCATGTGCAGAAATAGAGTTGTTTTAAGCTCCGCTTATATATAGCGCTTAAAGATTATGCTAAACTCCCCAACCTATTTTTTAGCGAATTTAGCAAAAGGTTTGGGAAACGTTATGCAATTTGTAAGATGGTTTTTAGGACGTCTGATTTTACTTTTTGATTTTATTTTTACCCCACGCAGTAAAAATCGTGCCGCAGAACAACAGCAAAAGCTAGATGCTATGACGGCAAATTTAAAGTTATACCAATTTAAGGCATGTCCATTTTGCGTAAAAGTGCGCCGCGCTGCCAAGCGTGAAGGGCTAAAGCTTGAAACCCGTGATGCCAAAAATGATGAGCAATATCGCCAAGAGCTGCTAGAGCAGGGCGGTAAGGTGAAGGTGCCATGCTTGCGAATCGAAGAGCAAGGCGAAGTTACTTGGTTATACGAATCCAATGACATTGTTGCTTATCTAGAAAAGCTGGAAAAAGCAGCTTAATTCACGCGCCTTACTATGCGCTAATCAGGCGCTATGCTAGCATAGCGCCATTAATCGACTAATCCATTTTTAAGAGAATTTTGATGACTATCCGTACTCGTGTCGCACCCTCTCCAACAGGTGATCCGCATTTAGGAACGGCTTATATTGCCTTATTCAACTATTGTTTTGCTAAGCAGCAAGGTGGTGAGTTTGTATTACGAATTGAAGATACCGATCAGGTACGTAGTACAGTTGAATCTGAGCAAGCTATCATGGACAGCCTACGTTGGTTAGGGCTTGACTGGGATCATGGTCCGGATGTGGGTGGCGAGTTTGGTCCATATCGTCAATCAGAGCGTTCTGACTTATACAAAAAGTTTGCACAGCAGCTTGTAGATGATGGTAAAGCGTTTTACTGCTTTGCGACGGCTGAAGAGCTAGACCAAATGCGTGAAGAACAGATGGCAGAAGGCTTACGTCCTAAATACGACGGTCGTGGCTTACGTTTATCTGAAGAACAAGTGAAGGCAAACCTTGAAGCAGGCAAGCCTTACGTTATTCGTATGAAAATCCCAGAAGAAGGCACGTTTAAGTTTAACGATTACCTTCGTGGTGAAATTGAGATCCCATGGGAAAGCGTAGACATGCAAGTGTTGTTGAAAGCTGACGGCTTCCCAACTTACTTTCTTGCAAACGTAGTAGATGATCATCACATGGAAATTAGCCATATCTTCCGTGGTGAAGAGTGGATCAACTCTGCGCCTAAACTACTAAAACTGTACGAAGACTTCGGCTGGGAAGCACCTGTGCTTGGTCACTTACCGCTACTTCGTAACCCTGATAAGTCTAAGCTGTCAAAGCGTAAAAACCCAACTTCAATTAACTACTACAAAGAAATGGGTTTCTTACCAGAAGCACTACTTAACTATTTAGGTCGTATGGGTTGGTCAATGCCGGATGAGCGTGAAAAGTTCACTTTGGCTGAGATGATTGAACACTTTGATATGAAGCGCGTATCGCTTGGTGGACCTATCTTTGATATTGACAAGCTTAACTGGTTAAACGGTCTGTGGATCCGCGAAAACCTAACCGATGCAGAACTTATCCAACGCTTTGTCGACTGGAAGTTTAACGGTGATATGTTGGCTCGCGTACTTCCTGAAGCCAAGGCACGTATCAACACGCTATCTGATTTGGTGGGGCTAGCCGGTCACTTTGTGGCGGGCTTACCTGAATACGATCCAGCGTTATTAACGGCTGGTAAAGCGGACGAAGAAGTGGTTCGTCAGGCACTGCAATTCTTTATTTGGGAATTGGAAAAGCTGCGTACGTGGAACAAGTCTGAGATCTTCTCTATCGCAAAGGCTGTGGCGACACACCATGAGTTAAAGATCAAAGAGTTCTTAGAGCCTATCTTCGTTGCTATTACTGGCAAAACCTCATCGACTTCAGTAGTAGATGCGATGGAAGTGTTAGGGTCTGACCTTTCTCGTGCGCGTTTAAGAGTGGCACTAGAGCATATTGGTGTATCTAAAAAGCAAGCTAAAAAGCTTGAAAAAGCATACCGTGAGTACCCGTCTATTGCATAATAGCGAGACCGTATTGCAAAAGCCGCTGATGTAGCGGCTTTTTTATTGTCTGAAATGTATCGTGTTTACCGCTGTCCTTGTGCCATCAACACATCAAGAGACTGCTTTAATAGTTGAATTTGCTCCATACTTAAGCCTGCTTTTGCCATCATTTGTGCTGGGATACAAGCGCATGATTGCTCGAGGGTTTTACCTGCTTGAGTTAAGTGAATGAAGGTTTGTCGTTCATCATCAGGATTTTTGCTACGGGTAACTAGGCCACGCTCTGCTAAGCGCTTAAGGAGCGGTGTTAGGGTGTTGCTATTGAGTTCAGCTCGCTCGCCTATTTCTTTCACCAGCTGTCCGTCTTGCTCCCATAAAATCAATAACACTATGTATTGCGGATACGTGAGCCCAACCTCTTTGAGTAACGGCTGATAGAGTCGTGTAACCTGCCTTGATGCACTATATAGCCGAAAGCAGATCTGGTTATCGAGATTGAGCTGCGGATTAGATTGACTCATTTAATAACTTTTCAATATCTTTGGCTATTTGTTCAGGTTTGGTGATTGGGGCATAGCGCTTAACGGGTTCACCCTGCTGATTAAACAAAAACTTAGTAAAGTTCCATTTGATTTTATTACCAAATAGCCCCGGAAGCGCAGACTTTAGGTATTGATACAGTGGGTGTGCTTTATCGCCATTAACCTCAATCTTTTCCATCATCTGAAAATCAACACCATAATTGATTAAGCAGCCTTCTTGAATTTTTTTTGCATCGCCGGGTTCTTGCTTACCAAACTGGTTACAGGGAAAGCCGATGATCACAAGTCCCTGATCCGCGTATTTTTGGTGTAGCTCTTGGAGCCCTTCATATTGTGGTGTTAATCCACACTCACTGGCCGTGTTAACAATAAGCACAGCTTTGCCTTGTAAGTCGGTAAAGTGATATGCCTGACCTTGTAACGTGTTTGCTTCAAACTGATAGAGTGTCGTCATTTTTAGTCTTTCATGATTTAATCGTGTGCGATTTAATTTAGACTAAGTATGACTCTTGTGCAACCGCAGTTGAAATTATTTTGCAGGAGTATGTTGATATTTGACGCTTAGCATCGCAAGCCGCCTGGTGATCAATGCGTGATCTTGCTTGGGGAGATATTTTAAGTGTGTGGTTAAATAGGTACTAGTGGAATACAGCGCACGGATCATCTGGTTGGCCTTTTCGATAAATGCTTGTGTTTCTTGGGTATGGCTACAAGCAATATGGCCTTCGAGATGAGGGAGGTTATTCGCTATTGGTAAGGAACCCACTAGGTGTGCCTTGTCCTTTGGAAAGCTCTGCTGAAAAATAGCGGGGTAGGCTAATATAAAGTCGACTTTACCTGCACTAAACTGCTCCATAATAGTTTGTGCTGAGGTTTTATACGGTCTAATGGCAACATTTTTGGGCTCAAGTAGCGCTAATGCGGAGTCAATGGTATTGCCATAAGATTTGCCAACCTCTTTGATGATGGTGGCTTGTGGATAGTAAGCCATTAAACTTGCCAGCGACTTCAGTTTACCGGTGGCATTCACAAGGCTGGCATCCATCGGGGTGTGTTGTTTGAAGTAGTATAATCTATGGCTTGGATATAGGTGGATGGGGATGGTAAACAAAAAGGCTTGCTGGCGGCTTGGGGTTTTTAGGCGAGACACCGCGCACACGGGCTCTTCACTTGCTAGTAATTGATTAAGTTTGGTTGGGGTGACAATGTTAAAATCAAAGTAATCTCGGCCAAACTGGTTTAAAAGCAAGTTGTTGGTATCTGACTCTAAACTATGGGCTTGTTTGCTAAAAAGCCTTTGCTCATCGGCTGGTTCATTCGAGATCAGCAGTATTTTTGCGTTGCAGCACGCACCAAACAACAGCAGCATTAGCAGTAAATATTTCATTATTGCTCCAACCCAGTAAAGCAAACACCAGTTTACTATAGAACATTGTGCTTAATTAGCATTCAAAATGCGCTGCCAAATCAAGATAAGCGGTTATTTAACCTTAACTCTTTGTGCTGAGTTTTATAACCTGTCATCATTGCAATGATTTTTACCTATGGGGCAAATAAACGATGACCAAAGTGTGGGATGGATTTATCCGCGGGTTTCACTGGCTGCTCGTAGCAGGACTAGTAACCTTATATATTACCGGTGAAGAGGGCATGATGGATCTTCATTTTGTTACTGGCTATTTATTGTTAGCACTGATGGCAGCGCGATTAATTTGGGGTGTCATTGGTAGTCAAACCGCTAAATTAAGTGCGTTATTTCATTCACCTAAAGCAATTTTATCGGCCATTAAATCAAAACAAAGCCATGTAGGACATAATCCTGCGGGAAGTTTGATGGTGCTGCTATTTTTTGTACTGATCATTGTCCAGCTCGTTTCTGGCTTGATGACAACAGATGATATTTTGGTGGAAGGCCCACTCGCACAATATGTATCTTACGACTTAGTTGAATTAGCAGGTGATATACATCACACCAATATTGAGCTGTTAATTGCCGCCATTGCACTGCATATATTTGCTATTGTGGTGTATCGCCTTAAAGGTCAAAACCTAGTAAAGACGTTAGTAACTGGCAAGCAAGAAAATGCAGTCAGCACGCCTGTCATGAAATCGGGTGTTGTTGCATACCTTATCTTTATTGCAATTTCTGCTGTGTTACTCTTTACTTGGGGCGCTGAGCCATTACAAGGGTTAATGTAACTCAACTCTGAACGTAAGTTAGCGAGGTTACTGTTTTCAATAACCTCGCTAACCTTTAGCATCAAGTCCGGCCAATGTAATATTTGTTAACAGATTATCGTAACAGATATGACCTCTATTTCAGAAAATTCTGGTAACATGGCGCAGTTTTATCTTAGAGGTTAGAGAAAAGTAGCGATGTTAGAGCCGTATTATCAACAACAAGCAAATGAGATCACCATTACCAGAGAGCAGGGGAGTTTATTTGCAAAAGGAGTCGCGGACGACTACAACCCACTGCACGACATCGATGCAAAGAAGTTTTGTGTACCGGGTGATCTACTTTTCTCCTTAGTGTTAAAGCACTACGGCTTAAGCGAGAATATGGAGTTTAGCTTTGTGGGCATGGTTGATGAAACAACAACGCTCACATTGCCAGAAGGTGCTGCACAATTTGATATTACCGCAAATGATAAAGTGATGCTGTCCGTGTCGCGCGCTGGCGAAACCAGCACGTGCCCAACGCTCATCAATAGTTTGACGAGAAATTACGTAGAATTTTCAGGCACTACCTTTCCTCATGTGATCATCCCATTGATGGGTGAGCAAGAGGTAATGATAAACCCAGCAAGGCCAATGGTGATATACGAATCTATGTCTATCCATATGGATGATATATCGGTAACGGAAGTAACATTGGAAGCGGCTAAGCCAGAGTTTAGCTATGAAGGCAAACGTGGCAAGATCAACCTGCGTTTTAACTTGCTGTCGAATGGCTCTAAAGTCGGTTATGGTGAAAAGCACATGTTAGTTTCTGGGATCCGCGAGTATTGTCAGCAAACCGTTGATGATTTGATTGCCTATTACAACGATAGAAAAGTAGCATTAAAGCCGTAACCTCCCAATACACGCTGACACACCAGTCAGCGTGTTGCCCACACTGTTCCTTTTAAACAATAATTCATCCACTCTTCAGCTGTCCGCTATACTGTTTAGATAAAATGTAATTGAATTAAATGGTATTACTGTGCCGTATGCAGACTTGCTCAAACCAGAAGCCTCACAACAAACATTATTAAAGTGGCAAAAAACAGTCGATTTGATGGCGAAGATTTTTTCGGCGCCTGCTGCGTTTGTGGTGCAAAAGAAAGAAGATGGCTTTGCAGTGATGATTGCAAGCGACCAAGAAGAAAACCCGTATCCTGCTGGTGGTTTTATACCGCAAGAAACCAATATCTTTTGTAAGCATGTTGTCGCTAATAATCGCAATCTATATGAGCAGCACGCCAGTGTAAATTATCAGTGGGACGATAACCCTGAGGTTGCCAATGATGGCTTTGAGTCTTATTTGGGGGTACCTATCCATTGGCCCAATGGAAAGTCGTTTGGCACTTTGTGTGTGATGGACTTTAAACCCACGAATTACGGCGCTCCGTTGGTTGAATTTATAGAGCATTTACGCGATATGCTAGAAGACGATTTGGTGATGATTGAGCGCTATAGCAAAATCAAAGCGATAGCGATGCAAGATCCGTTGACTGAAGTACTAAATCGTCGTGCGACCGAAATACTCGGTGAACATAAGCGTGATATTGCCTTAAAACTGGGTGGTGCGCTTTACTGTGTCTTTCTTGATTTAGATGGTTTTAAACCAATAAATGACAGCTATGGTCATGAAGTTGGTGATCTGGTGTTACAAAGTTTGGCTGAAGCCTTGAAGGCCGCAAGCAGCGAAGATGATATTATCGGGCGCTATGGTGGTGATGAGTTTCTGGCTATTGTGCAGCGAGATAATGAAAAAGCCGTCAACGACTTTATTTTTCAAAGTGAGGCTAATTTCTATCAAGCGTTAAAACAGAAAAAGCTCCCCAAGTGTGGATTTTCAGCGGGATTTGCCAAGTGTGAAAATAAGTTTGAAAGCATGGCTAGTTTATTTTCTCGGGCAGATAAACACATGTATCAGCAAAAACTGAGCTGAATGCTAGATGTGATCTAAAGCATATAGGCGACGCAGTTCCTGACAAGGCATGCCTTTTGTGAACAATGGCGATTTTACGTAAAAAGCTGGACTAATAAACTAGCCATCACAGCCCACCTTTCATCAACTACCACAATGGCTAAATAACATCTGCTATTTAGCTGCGAAAATTACCGTCATCAAGTTGTTAAAATGGCCAAGATCGGAGAGAATATAGCAATCTTTGTTCGAATTTAGCGTGGCCGAGTTTTGGTTCGGTTGCCAATGCCATAAGTAGAATTTCAATGTCAAATATGAGTATTCCGCAGGAAGTGTCGCGCAGACGTACTTTCGCGATCATTTCACACCCGGATGCGGGTAAAACCACCATCACCGAAAAAGTACTTTTATTCGGAAAGGCGTTACAAAAAGCCGGTACGGTTAAAGGCCGTGGCTCGAACCAACACGCCAAATCTGACTGGATGGAAATGGAAAAAGAACGTGGTATCTCGGTTACCACTTCTGTGATGCAGTTTCCATACAATGATGCCTTGGTTAACCTACTAGATACTCCGGGACACGAAGACTTCTCTGAAGATACTTATCGTACGCTCACCGCTGTTGACTCGTGCTTGATGGTAATCGATGCGGCAAAAGGTGTAGAAGACCGTACCCGCAAACTGATGGAAGTAACGCGCTTACGTGACACGCCAATCGTTACCTTTATGAACAAATTGGACCGTGATATTCGTGACCCAATGGAGCTACTTGATGAGGTAGAAACCGAACTGAACATCATGTGTGCGCCGGTTACTTGGCCAATTGGCTGTGGTAAAGAATTTAAAGGTGTTTATCACATTCATCGTGATGAAACGATTTTGTACCAAACTGGTCAAGGTCATACGATCCAAGACAAACGCGTGATCAAAGGGCTAGATAACAGCGAACTTGACGCCGCTGTGGGTGAAAGCTTGGCTGAACAACTTCGTGAAGAGCTTGAATTAGTAATGGGTGCCTCGCACGAGTTTGACCGTGAATTATTTCTAACTGGCGAATTAACCCCTGTATTCTTTGGTACGGCACTTGGTAACTTCGGTGTTGACCACATGCTTGACGGGTTAACTGAGTGGGCACCAACGCCACTGCCGCGTCAAACTGATGAGCGTGAAGTAAAAGCCGACGAAGAAAAGTTCTCTGGTTTCGTGTTTAAAATTCAAGCAAATATGGATCCAAAACACCGCGACCGTATCGCCTTTATGCGTATTGTATCTGGTAAATATAGCCAAGGCATGAAGATGAACCACGTGCGTCTTGGTAAACAAGTCAGTATTGCGGATGCGGTAACCTTTATGGCGGGTGACCGTGAGCGTGCTCAAGAGGCCTTCGCGGGTGATATTATTGGTCTACATAACCACGGTACTATTCAAATCGGTGATACCTTCACACAAGGTGAAACGCTTAAATTTAGTGGTATTCCAAACTTTGCGCCTGAGCTATTCCGTCGCATTCGCCTGAGAGATCCACTTAAGCAAAAGCAGCTCCTTAAAGGGTTGGTACAGCTTTCTGAAGAAGGTGCGGTACAGGTATTTAGACCACTTATCAATAACGACCTGATTGTAGGTGCGGTTGGGGTGCTGCAGTTTGATGTGGTTGTGGCACGCTTAAAGTCTGAATACAACGTAGATGCGATTTACGAGAGTGTAACGGTTCAAACTGCGCGCTGGGTAAGCTGTGATGACGATAAGAAAATGGCTGAGTTCCGCCGCAAGTGCGAGCAAAACTTGGCGTTGGATGGTGGTGATAACCTAACTTACATCGCACCAAGTCGCGTAAACCTGAATCTATCTATGGAGCGTTACCCTGACGTGAAGTTCCATGAAACTCGTGAACACTAATCGCTGCGCATTAAAGGAAAACAGATGAACATCAAAAGTATTTTAATTGAAAAAGCCAATGCAGCGATGCAAGCGGCTGGTATCCCTGAAGGTACAAACCCAGCGGTAACACAAAGCACGCGTCCTCAGTTTGGTGATTACCAAATTAACGGTGCGATGGGTGCTGCTAAAGCACTAAAAACTAACCCAAGAGAGCTGGCGCAGAAGATCATCGACAACCTAGACGTTGCTGATCTTGCAGAAAAAACGGAAATCGCAGGCCCAGGTTTTATTAATATTCACCTCAAACCTGAGTTTTTAGCCACAAGCCTAGAGGCGGCAAATACGGATGCCAAGCTAGGTGTTGCTGAACATGCTACGCCTGACAAAGTTGTGGTCGATTTTTCTTCGCCAAACCTTGCTAAAGAGATGCACGTAGGTCACCTGCGCTCAACTATTATTGGTGATGCCGTTGTGCGTGCCCTTGAGTTCCGTGGTGATACTGTTATTCGCCAAAACCACATGGGCGACTGGGGTACCCAGTTTGGTATGTTGATAGCACACCTAGAAGATTTGCTAAATCAAGGTGTTGACCTTGAAAACGTCGCACTTGCGGATCTTGAAAGCTTTTATCGCGATGCCAAAAAGCGTTTTGATGACGAAGCCGGTTTTGCCGATAAAGCCCGTGATTACGTCGTAAAACTACAAGGTGGTGATGCGCATTGTCAGAAGCTATGGCAAATGTTTATCGACACCTCAGTTAAACATTCTGAAGAAGTATACGGCAAGCTAAACGTGACGCTTACGCGTGATGATATCATGGCAGAAAGTGCTTACAACGACCGTCTTACTGGCGTAATTGAGCTGCTAAAAGAGCAAGGCATTGCGGTTGAAGATCAGGGCGCTCAAGTTGTATTCCTTGACGAATTGGCAAATAAAGACGGCGAACCTTCCGTATTTATCGTGCAAAAATCAGGTGGTGGTTTCTTATATTCGACGACTGATTTAGCTGCCTGTGATTACCGTTCAAATGAGCTAGATGTTGATCGTATCCTAATTTTTGTTGATGCGCGTCAGGGTTTACACTTCAACCAAGTTGAGATCACAGCACGTAAAGCGGGTCTTTTAAAAGACAAAACCAGCTACGAGCCAAGCCTGTTTGGTACTATGATGGGTAACGATGGCAAACCGTTTAAAACTCGTACTGGCGGCACGGTGAAGCTATCAGACTTACTTGACGAAGCAGTGAGCCGTGCGACAGAAAAGCTCGCTGACAGAGCCTCTGACCTATCTGATGAAGCTCGCCAAGAAATCGCACGTAAAGTGGGTATTGGTGCGGTGAAGTACGCCGATCTGTCAAAGCACAGAACCAGCGATTATATCTTTAACTGGGATACGATGCTGAGCTTTGAAGGAGCGACAGCGCCATATTTGCAGTACGCCTATACTCGTGTTCGTAGTATTTTCCGTAAGGCAAACATGGATAGCGCCAGCCTAACTGGTCGCATTCAGATTCAAGCACCACAGGAAAAGGCACTTGCGCTTAAACTGCTGCAACTGGAAGAAGTGCTTGATCTGATGATCAGCGAAGCAACGCCACACGTATTATGTAGTTATTTATATGAGCTTGCGAGCTTGTATATGACATTCTATGAAGCATGCCCAATTTTGAAAGATGATGTAGCTGCAGACGTCCGTGAAAGTCGTCTAGTGCTATGTAATCTAGTTGCTAACTCACTGAAAACTGGCCTAGATTTGCTTGGTATCGAAGTGATGGAGCAAATGTGAGTTAGTTTTAACTTGCATTAAGGTATACTAGAAGCCGCTTTATAGCGGCTTTTTTTGTTAAGGATATTGTGATGAAACTTGAAGACATTCGCAGAGAATATACCAAAGACGGTTTACGTCGTGAGATGCTAAAAGACACACCTGTTGAGCAGTTTGAAACCTGGCTACAGCAGGCGATTGATGCCAAGTTTACCGACCCAACGGCGATGGTCGTCGCTACGGTTGACGAGCACGGTCAGCCGTCTCAACGCATTGTTTTACTCAAGCATGTAGACGAGCACGGTTTTGTCTTCTTTACCAATACCGGTTCACGCAAAGCGCAAGAATTAAAGCAAAACAACAAGGTATGCTTACACTTCCCGTGGCATGAAATTGAGCGTCAGGTTATCGTGTACGGTGAAGCTGTTCCGTTACCAACCAGTCGCGTTGCCAAGTATTTCTTATCAAGACCAAAAGAAAGTCAGCTTGCAGCGTGGGCGTCTCAGCAATCGCGCCCCGTGTCATCTCGCCAAGCCTTGATGCAAACCTTTAGTAGCATGAAAGACAAATTCGCTAAAGGCGAAATCCCACTACCTGATTTTTGGGGCGGTTATTGCGTAGAGCCCACTAAAGTTGAGTTTTGGCAAGGTGGAGAGCACCGTCTTCACGATCGCTTTATGTATGTGAAGCAAGCCGATGGTAGTTGGGAAATTGAGCGGCTTAACCCATAAATTCGCCTTTATAGATAGTCACTGTCACCTCGATTTTGACGAGTTGGCAGATGACCTAGCTACGCATATCAAAGCAGCCCACAGCAATGGTGTTGAACGCTTCGTGGTGCCTGGCGTTACCCTTAAGCAGTCTCAACAGCTTGTTGAGTTTCAAGCACATCATCCACAATGTGAAATCGCCGCGGGGTTACACCCTTATTTTATTGGCGAACATTGCGACGACGATATGGCTGCGTTGGTCGAGCATGTAATACACAACCGCACCCAACTGTGTGCGATAGGAGAGTGCGGCATCGATACAACCTGCGACGCGCTTGAGCGCCAAATTGCACTGTTTGAAGCGCATATCGCACTGAGTAATGAGGTAAAGCTTCCGCTAATCGTCCATCACCGTAAAAGTCATCACCTAATTGCCGCCGTGTTTAAACGTGTTAAACCACAATATGGTGGGGTGATCCACGCCTTTTCAGGTTCAAAACAGCAGGCTGAATATTATATCGGTCAGGGTTTTAAGCTAGGAGTAGGTGGCACAATTACCTATCCAAGAGGCGAAAAAACAGCGCAGGTAATATCACAGTTGCCGCTTGAAAGCCTAGTATTGGAAACCGATGCGCCGTCAATGCCGTTACATGGTTATCAGGGGAAGCCGAACTCTCCTAAGCGAGTCGTCCAAGTATTTGACAGACTTTGCGAATATCGAAGCGAAACACCAAGCGAGCTTGCCGCAGCGCTTTATCGAAATACCACGCAGTTGTTTGGCTTGGGGTAAATTGATGATGTCGAGATAAATCTCGACCTACGAGTCAATATCACAAATGGGATATAAAACCATACTTACCAACAATAAATAACCCGTGTAGGAACCGGTTCACCCGGCGATCTTTTGGTATTTATTAAAGCTTCTATACATCTCATAGCTTGGAGGAATGATTTATGCGTTAGTTGGTTATTCACCTTTTATTAATGTTTAAGAGCTTAATTTAAAACCTTCAACATTTCTCAAGGAATAGAAAAATGAATGATGAAACGAAAGTAAAAAATGCCATTAATGCATTTTATAAAGGTGCAGGTTTAAATTTATCTTTCAAAGGCAGCGTAAACGAAAATGTGGCACAGGTTTTTGGAGAGATGATCCAAGCAACTAAAAGTTGTACGACAGCTCTAAATTGGGTTCCTGAGCCGACGGGAGGCAAGGCAACTATCAAATGGATAGTAAAGAACTTTGCACAAAGCATTGTAAAGCAACTTAGTTCAGAACAATCTCTTACCTGTGCGAAAGAAGTTGTCAGAAATTACAGAACGAAAATGGAATTAGCTGCATTAGGGATTTAGTTATGTTTAGAATAATTTTACTTGCCGCGTTAATGTTCACCTCGAACTTAGTAATTGCGTCACAAAAAGTGAACCCTTTTCCAAGCTTATCTTGTAGTAATAAGTTACATATCAGAGTTGTTGATCTCGTTTATTGTGTAGATAGCACGACACTATCAAAAATTAACTTTTTAGGACTAAGTAACCAAACTGTGGTCGTAACTAGCCAAGATCAAAATGAGTTGGCAATTGCGTTAAACCCACCGGAAATCTCACTTGGTGATATGCATAAAAAGTTGAATATGAGCGTCAACGAATTTTTTCATGCCCTGTATCATTCAGATCCTAAAGTAAAAAACATAGCAAAGCTTCGCTCGGCTTTTGACATAGACGAAAACAATCCGATGAATGTGTACCAAAACGGCGATATTTTTGCTTTTGTCGTTATAGGAGAAAATCAAGACTACGATAGGGTCTACATTAATAGAAAGGGAAGCGATGTTATCTATCAGATCAGTGGTGAGTTTAACCAATCTCAGTTAAATCGTATTCTCTCCTCGCTTATTTTGGATTTGTAGCATAGCTGTTCGTCTTATAAAGTAGGAGCCAGTTCACCCGGCGATCTTTACGCAGTTACTGCTATATAAAATCATACTTACCAGCAGTAGAAAAGCAGGTGTAGGAGCCGGTTCACCCGGCGATCTTGATGCTTTTACCACGATATAAAATCATACTTACCAGCGATAAATAACCCATGTAGGAGCTGGTTCACCCGGCGATCTTTACACTTTTATCACGATAAAAAACCATACTTACCAGCAATAGAAAAGCAGGTGTAGGAGCCGGTTCACCCGGCGATCTTTATGCTTTTCCGGCATAACACCAAAACTACTTAAGCCAATTGTTGATTAATAATGGAGATCATCTCATCAGCGTATTGGTGAATAAAAAAGTGCCCACCAGAAAATTCGGTAAGCTGGTATGGCTGTGTCGTTAGCTCTTGCCACGCAATAACATGTTCATTCAAGATCTCATCATCAACGCCATGGAAAACATGGATGGGGATGGGTAATGCACACTGTTCTGCTACATAGGTATCTGCTATTTTAAAATCAGCTCGGAGCAACGGGAGTAATAGCTCCATAAGCTCTTTATTTTCAAGAACTTCTTTTGGCGTACCATTTAAGTCACGAAGCTCAGCAATAAATTCATCGTGTGGTAAGCCATGTAAATGAGACTTAGTTGATATGCAGTGTGGCGCTCGACTTGCTGAAGCAAATATTTTTTGCGGAGTTGGTAAGCCTACGTCCAGTAATTGAAAAGCAAGCTCATATGAAATGCGACTACCTAAACTGTGCCCAAAAAAAGCAAAAGGTTTACTCGTAATGTAGTCACTATGGCACATAAGCTCTGCAATAACATCTGGCATATTATCAATTGCAGGCTCAATAAGTCTTGCACCTCTTCCTGGTAGCTGAACAAAAACAAGTTCAACATATTCACTTGCTTTATCGCTCCACGGTGTAAAGATAGCTGGTGAACCGCCAGCATAAGGGAAGCAAAATAGCCGCACCTTAGCGTTTGGGTTCGGTTTTGGGATTATAAAAAGTTTATTAGTCATGTCCTTTATCATTTATCGTTCTTATATAAACTAACAATTATATTATCAAAATATTTACAATAGAGACAGTGGGAACTTGGTTTCATCTAATGAGTGATATTTTCAGGGGCTGGTAGCATCTTTACTTTCTTGCGAATTTTGCGTTTTACTTCCCAGCGTTTTAATGCTCGACCTATTTGCCATGTGAATACCATCGTAATCACCAGCATCAGTAAAACGACTCGTCCAAGTTCGTGGAAATGAGAGTGGCTTTGTGACATAGCAGCTTCTGTCAAATAGACCATATTGACGAACCCAAGAGGTTGTCCCATCGGCGTATATACTGGTTCAGAAATAATGCTTTTGGTTTTACTGAGCCCAGGTAAGGTTTGAGGTAGCTGCTGATAATCTGTGGGTGAGGAATTACCGTCGTTACCAACAATAAAGCGTCCTTGATAATCATAAATCGCGACTTGAAGCACAAAGTCATCGCTAGCGAGGTGATTTGCCAGTGCGCTGAGCCTTGGTGTATCACTGCGAGAGAGGGGCAATGCTACATTTTTTGCGAGCTGCTTGGTGAGACTTCTTGCGGTAAGGTCTGCGCCATTATGGAGCAAGCGATGAGATTCAAAACTGGTATTAAACGCAAGCCAAGTCACCATAACTAAGCACGTCGCAGCGATGCACAGGCGAAATAATCTACGCCCTCTGGTCGAGTTTAACACTTCTAATACATGTAAATTTTTCATATTTATCGCATATTGCCCGCTTTTGCTAAGGTCCAGTGCTGACAGCTTAGCGCAATCATGTTAAAAATCGGCTTAACGCTATCAAGGAGCAACTTATGTCGTCAATCATTCAATTCGCTAATCGTGAACTAAACACACCAATTCAGGAACATATGGCGCTGGATCATTGGTATAGTTGCCAAGGTAACACAAGCCTCACACAAGTAAATCAATTACCTGAGATGACGACCCAATCAATATGCTTTTTTGGCCCAAATATACAATTGCAACACCTTGTGGAAGTCACAAAATTTCTTCAAACATTTGTTATCGAGCAAGCTTATTTTACGGCATATCAACCTCATGAACAGCTTCCTGTTGCACTGGGTATGCGTTTTAACGCATCGCAAATGCCGAGTAAGGCTGAGGTGAGGCATTTTGCCAAAAGCATTAATGTGCAAGGTGCGGTGATAACACAAGCACCTACTTTAGCAGAGCCTGGGTTACTTGTAATGGATATGGACTCCACCGCAATTCAAATTGAATGTATTGACGAAATTGCTCGATTGGCCGACCGATATGATGAAGTGGCTTCTGTCACCGCACAGGCAATGGCGGGGGCACTCTCTTTTTCTGAAAGTCTACACCGCCGCGTTGCGTCACTCTCTGGCGTACCGTTATCACAAATTCAATCATTAAAAGAAAACTTACCGCTAATGCCCGGTATAGAGCTGTTATGTCAGGCGCTAAAGCAGCATCACTGGCATCTTGCCATCGCCTCGGGTGGCTTTACATGGTTTGCAGAATCATTGATTGAGCCACTCCAACTAGACGCTGTATTTGCCAACACCCTAGAGGTGGAAAACGCGCAGCTTACCGGCAAAGTGCTAGGTGATATCGTAGATGCCGACAAAAAGGCAGAAGTGCTAGGTCAACTTGCAACCCAGTATGCTATCCCAATGACTCAAACCGTTGCCATTGGTGATGGCGCAAATGACTTAGTGATGATGGCAAAAGCCCAGCTAGGTGTGGCAATCCATGGTAAGCCAAAAGTGGTAGAAAATGCCGGCGCGGCTATTTGTGAAGGATCTTTGCTACAACTGTTAAATTTGCTAGGTGTGCCGAAATAATATGTGCTATGAGACGTACCATGGAGGGTGATTTCTCCAATCACTCGAGACTATGAATTAAGTCAGCTCGTCTTCCTGACGGATTTCGACGCCCATCCATGGGCTTCTTTGATGCCTAATGACAGGGCACTCTCTCACCCCCCAAAAAACTTAACTTCTCGGCGGGTGAACCGTCTCCTACAACACTATTTGCACTGTGAATTAGGAAGCATTCTGCGATGATAGCTTTTGCAATGCTTTAAAGCAGTTTAATCGCAAAAACCTTAGAAGATCTCACAAGCAACTTATTCCCCCTCCATCACACCCGAAAAGCATAAGTCGATATGCAATGTGCCGACAGGATGTCGGCCAAGTCTTGTCTGGCACAGGGACGTGCCTTACAAGACGGTTGCACTATGTCGGCTTAGGGTTTGAGGATTAAGTGTGA
>NZ_SGPH01000025.1:0-25664 GCF_004208915.1 Pseudoalteromonas sp. CO342X | reverse complement strand
GTGGCTATGCCCTGATTTGAACAGGGGACCCCATCATTATGAGTGATGTGCTCTAACCAGCTGAGCTACATAGCCATCTCTTTAACTTCTCATCATCGCTGATGCGGGGCGTATTATGCGTATATGCCCCCAAGCCGTCAACACCTTTTTTGCAAAAAATCTGCTAACACAGTTTGTTTGCAGATAAATTAAGCGAAACGGCTTGTTTTTATATCAAATCATGCGGGGCAATTGCAAATTTTTAACAAAACCTGTGAATTTTTATTCCTTTGAAGTCTATAACTTACTCTGAAGAGCAAGGTACTTATTTGATTAAAAAGCAGAGTTGATAAAACTAAAAAGGAGCCGAAGCTCCTTTTATTGAAATAGCGTGTAGTAACTATGGTTACACGTTAAATAAGAAGTTCATCACATCGCCATCTTTCACGATGTATTCTTTACCTTCTTGACGCATTTTACCTGCGTCTTTCGCACCAGATTCACCACGGAACTCGATATAATCATCAAAGCCGATAGTCTGTGCACGAATAAAACCACGTTCAAAGTCTGTGTGGATTTTACCAGCAGCTTGAGGTGCTGTCGCGCCAACAGGGATAGTCCATGCACGTACTTCTTTTACGCCAGCTGTAAAGTAAGTTTGCAGTTTCAACAACTCATAACCACCACGGATCACGCGGTTTAGGCCTGGCTCTTCTAAGCCTAAGTCATCCATAAACTCTTTCTTATCTTCTTCTTCAAGTTCAGAAAGTTCAGCCTCAATTGCTGCACATACAGGGATCACAACCGCGTCTTCTGCAGCTGCAATTTCACGTACTTTGTCTAGGAATGGGTTGTTTTCAAAGCCATCTTCGTTAACATTGGCGATGTACATAGTTGGCTTGATCGTTAAAAAGTTTAGGTAGCTTATTGCTGCCGCTTCTTCTTTATTTAGCTCAAGGGAGCGAAGCGTTAAGCCTTCGTCCAAGTGCGCTTTTACTTTTTCAAGTACAACTAGTTCAAATTTCGCGTCTTTATCGCCGCCTTTCGCTTTCTTTGCGTTACGTAAAACCGCGCGATCAGCAGTATCCATGTCTGCAAGTACCAGCTCAGTGTTGATAACATCAATGTCTTCAGCAGGATCGATTTGACCAGCAACGTGAACGATATTTTCATTTTCAAAACAGCGAACTACGTGACCGATAGCATCCGTTTCACGGATGTTTGCCAAAAATTGGTTACCTAAACCTTCGCCTTTTGATGCGCCTTTTACCAAACCGGCGATATCCACAAACTCCATTGAAGTTGGGATAGTACGCTGAGGGTTTACAATTTCAGCTAGCTGGTCAAGACGAGCATCTGGTACTGGTACTACACCGGTATTCGGTTCGATAGTACAGAAAGGAAAGTTTGCGGCCTCAATGCCCGCTTTAGTCAACGCATTAAATAAAGTAGATTTACCTACGTTAGGTAAACCAACAATGCCACATTTAAAACCCATAGTGTTTATTCCTAAATTTCTACCGTATTATCTCAAGCACGCATCATGGCGAACGAGAAGCTTAGGTATTACTCAATCAATCGCAGCAGTGAACTGTTACGGTTTAAATGAATGTAGTCGATTTTGCGCTTTTAACACACCGTCTTTTGCGAGTATTTCCATACATCGGACTGCTTCATCCACAGCAGCATCAATTTTCTCTTGATCAGCTTGTGGTGCTTTGCCTAAAACCCACCCTGTGACTTTGTCTCTGTGTCCTGGGTGACCAATACCAACACGCAATCGCATAAATTCTTTGTTATTTGCCATTTTAGCGATTATGTCTTTTAAGCCATTATGACCGCCGTGACCACCACCTTTTTTGAGTTTGGCGATACCGGGTTCTAAATCCATTTCATCGTGAGCAACAAGAATACTCTCGACGGGGATTTTATAAAAATTGGCAAGACTCGCGACCGCTTTACCACTTAAGTTCATATAAGTCGTAGGGATCAGCAATTTAAACTCTTGATTATTGATGAGCACTTTGCCGGTGAGGCCGTGATGTTTAGCGTCTGGTTTTAGGAGGCAGTTGTATCTTCTGGCTAGTTCTTCGATAAACCAAGCGCCAGCGTTATGACGGGTGTTTGCGTATTCGGGGCCTGGATTAGCCAGGCCCACAAGCATTTGAATATTATTCAAGGTGTTAACACCTGAACAATTACTCAGCTGCGTCTTCAGCAGACTCTTCAGCAGGAGCTGCTTTAGGAGCGTTTACTGAAACAACTGCTTGGTCGTGATCTGCACCTTTAGCAAGTTCAACTGAAACAACGCCAGCTGGAAGCTTGATATCAGATAGGTGTAGAGTTGCGCCAACAGCTAGAGTCGCTACGTCAACTTCGATGAACTCAGGAAGTCTTGCAGGAAGACAAGTGATTTCAATTTCAGTTAGTTGGTGAACGATAGTGTTGCCACCTTTAGTTGCTTTCTCTTCGTTGATGAAGTGAACAGGAACTTTAGTGTGAAGCTTTTGAGAAGCATCAACGCGTTGGAAGTCTAAGTGAGTGATCTTAGGCTTGTACGGGTGACGTTGCATATCTTTAAGAATTGCTTCAACAGACTCACCGCCAATGTTTAGCGTTAGGATGTGAGTGTAGAAACCTTCGTCTTCTTGCGCTTTCAATACTTTGTTGTGATCAAGAGTTAGTGAAACTGCATCTTTACCAGCACCGTATAGGATTGCAGGAACTTTGTCAGCGCGACGTAGGCGGCGGCTCGCACCAGTACCCAGGTCAGAACGTACTTCAGCGTCTAATTTGTATACAGACATGGATGTCTCCAAAATAATTTAAGTTAATGTGTCAGAGAGCTCGCGACCAAGCTCCCTGCCTAAAAAAGGCGCGCTAATATACCACTAACGCACTTGCAATGAAACCTATAAAACAAAAAAAGCACCAGAGGTGCTTTTTGGCTAATCAGTTTTGGTGCCGATTAGTGTTGAAACATCGCAGAGATTGACTCTTCGTTGCTGATACGGCGGATAGTTTCGGCCATCATATCTGCAAGTGTTAGTACTTTGATGTTATCAAGCGCTTTCAATTCATCAGAAAGTGGAATTGAGTCAGTCACGATAACTTCATCGATAACTGAGTTGCGTAGGTTTTCCGCAGCATTGCCCGAAAGTACTGGGTGGGTTGCGTAAGCGAATACGCGTTTTGCACCGTGCTCTTTAAGTGCTGCTGCTGCTTTACATAAAGTACCGCCTGTATCTATCATGTCATCGACAATGATACAGTCACGACCAGCAACATCACCAATGATGTGCATAACTTGAGAAACGTTAGCCTGTGGACGACGCTTATCAATGATCGCTAGGTCTTTATCATCTAACAGTTTTGCAATCGCACGAGCACGAACCACACCACCGATATCAGGTGAAACTACTACTACATCTTCGAACTTACGCTCTTTCATGTCTTCGATTAGCACTGGGCTACCGAATACATTGTCAACAGGTACGTCGAAGAAGCCTTGGATTTGTTCTGCGTGTAGGTCAACGGTAAGAACACGGTCAACACCTACGCTTGAAAGGAAGTCTGCAACAACTTTAGCAGTAATTGGAACACGAGCAGAGCGCACACGGCGGTCTTGACGTGCGTAACCGAAATAAGGAATAACGGCTGTGATACGACCAGCAGATGCACGACGTAGCGCATCAACCATGACGATTAACTCCATTAAATTATCATTTGTAGGAGCACATGTTGATTGGATGATGAATACATCTGAACCACGAACGTTTTCGTTGATTTGAACGCTAATTTCACCGTCGCTAAAACGGCCAACAACGGCATCACCTAACTCAATAAACAAACGTTTTGCAACTTTTTGAGCTAGCTCAGGTGTTGCGTTACCAGCGAAGAGCTTCATGTCGGGCACGGTAGGGTTCCTCAGGCACTGAATTTTTTTGGACTAACATGCAATGACCATGAAATAAAAAAGTCAAAACAAGCTAACTTAAACAATTTACTTCTAGTTTTGCCAAGCGCGCAATTGTCGATGACAAATTGACTCACTTGTATTTTGGGCAATAAAGCCCTGCCAAGATGAAGGTAGAGTTTCGAGCACACGCAGCGCTGCCTCACGATTTTCAAACTCCGCGAAACAACAAGCTCCAGTACCAGTCATTTTGGTTGGTGCATATTTTAGCAACCACGCGAGGGTCTTTTCAACCTCGGGGTAAAGCTTTTTGACAAGAGTTTGACAGTCGTTGCCCGTATCCGAGAGTTTCCAACCGCTTTTTAGCTTAGGCGTATTGCGCGGTAAGTCTGGGTGAGTAAAGACTAACGCGGTGCTGACATGAACGGGTGGGGCAACCACCAAATACCATTTTTGTGCGATGTCAATTGGCTTAAGTTGCTCGCCAACGCCGTGGGCTACAGCTGTTTTACCTTCAACAAAAACAGGTACATCGGCGCCTAGCTGCAGACCGAGTTTTGCAAGTTCTGGGATAGTAAGCTGACATTGCCACAGCGTATTGAGTGCCAATAAAGTCGTGGCAGCATCGGATGAACCACCACCAACACCTCCACCCATGGGAAGCTGTTTATTTAAGTGAATGTCGACACCTGCAGCAATTTTTTTATAGGGCTCAAGAATTTTGGCGGCTTTATAAATGAGGTTATCTTCGAGTGGAATACCTGCGGTGTCACCACAAATGACGATTTCTTGCTGGTTACTGGTTAGCGTAAATGCTAATTCATCACCAAAATCTAAGAAAGTAAATAAAGTTTCTAATTCATGGTAGCCGTCTTCTCGACGGCCATTGATATGCAAAAAAAGATTTAATTTTGCCGGTGCGCTTAGCGTCAATGTCTTCATTTAAACTGCCATGAAGTGATTAATACTTTGACCTCAATATTGGTCGATGAGAGTTTCATGCGGCTAGGCAGCCACATTCCGTCTTGCATTTTATATTGTTGATAGGTGATTTGCCACACTCGGCCTGATGGGCTTTGCCACTGTGCATTGCTTATTCTGCCAAGATCATCAAGTTCACTGGCTGGTGCTTCAACTAAGCCTGTTAGCCATTGAGGGGCTTGATTGACCGGAAGAGAGAGACCACTTAAACGCTTAACCAAATCGCTACTGTCCATGCCTTTATGGACATTGTCTTCAAAGGTCAGCTCTGAATGTGTGTCTAATTCTTCTAGTTCGAATATGCGGGTGCCAACAAAGCTGGTTAAAATCAGATTTTGTTTATCTTCTTTTAAATACCAATTAAAGTTAGCTGATTGACGATTGTCTGGGGCAATAAATGCAAGTTTACCTCTCGCTTGCCAATTTTTTTGTTGTTTTAGTCTAGATTGCCAGTCTTGTGCTACGTTTTGCTGAGGTAATTGTTGCGCACAACCCGTTAAAATTAATAAAAATATGAGTAAAATCAAATGAAGTTGTCTCAAAGGCCTTTCCTTACTTTCCATATTCGATTGATTTTTGGTAAAATTGCCGGCTTTAAAGCAGGGCTCGAGCAATACTGGCATCTATGACCATCATCGCACTTGGTATCAATCATAAAACCGCGTCTGTAGAATTACGTGAAAAAGTGGCGTTTTCTCCAGAACAGCTTACAGAAGCATTGCACCAACTCCAACATTCTTCGCAGTTTAAAGAATCTGTGATTGTGTCGACCTGCAATCGAACCGAGATCTATTGTAGCCTTGAGTCTGCTGATCCCCAAGCACTACTCGGTTGGTTGTCAGATTTTCATAACATAGAGCAACGAGACTTAACAGAAAATGTCTATGTGCATATGAATCAGGATGCGGTGAACCATTTAATGCGAGTTGCCTGCGGTCTTGACTCATTGGTTTTAGGTGAGCCACAAATTCTTGGGCAAATTAAACAAGCTTTTAGTACAGCCAAACAGCACCATGCAATTCAGCCAACATTTGAGCGCTTATTCCAAAAGACTTTTTCGGTGGCGAAGCAAGTACGCACTGAGACCGATATTGGTGCAAGTGCTGTCTCAGTGGCGTATGCCGCTGTTAATTTAGCAAAGCATATTTATGGTCAATTGGATAAAACTCAGGTCTTGTTAATTGGTGCCGGTGAAACAATAGAGTTAGTTGCTAAACACTTATCGCAGCATAATCCAAAGTCAATCACAGTCGCGAACCGCACAATTGAGCGCGCACAAAACCTAGCAAAAGAAGTTGGCGGCAGTGTTATTTCACTGGCACAGTTGCCAGATGCGCTACCAAGTGCAGACATTGTTATTAGTTCAACTGCGAGCACCTTACCAATTATCGGTAAGGGAGTGGTCGAACAAGCGCTTAAAAAACGTCGCCATAAACCAATGTTATTTATCGATATTGCGGTGCCTCGCGATATCGAAAGCCAAGTGTCAGAGTTGGATGCCGCTTATCTTTATTCAGTTGATGACCTTCAGGCGATAGTCAATGAAAACTTGGCCAGTCGTGAACAAGCGGCCATTGAAGCGCAGCAGATCATCGATGTACGCACGCAAGAGTTTTCCGAGTGGCAACGTTCGCTGCATTCAGTGGATGTGATTAGGCAGTATCGCCAAAGCGCGCAAGAAATTAAAAATGAGCTCGTGGACAAAGCAATAAATCAGCTACAATCGGGCAAAGAAGCAGATAAAATTATTATTGAATTAGCAAATAAGCTGAGTAATCGACTAACACACGCACCAACACGCGCCATTCAAGAGGCTGCGAAAGAAGGCGATATAGATAAGTTAGCGCAACTCAAGCAAACATTAGGTATTGAGCAGGAATAACGTGTAAATGAAAGAGTCTGTATATCGTAAGTTAGAAACCTTAGTAGAGCGCTATGAAGAAGTTCAAGCGATGCTAAGCTCGCCTGAGGTGATTAGCGATCAGAACCGCTTTCGCGCCTTGTCAAAAGAGTTTTCAGAATTGGAAGACGTAGTTAAAGCGTTTACAGCCTACCAACAGGCTCAGGAAGACGTCGCAACTGCTGAAGAAATGCTAAAAGACTCAGATCCAGACATGCGTGAAATGGCACAGGAAGAGTATAAAGAAGCAAAAGCTGCCATTGCTGCGCTTGAAGATGACCTTCAAGTATTGATGTTACCAAAAGATCCAAAAGACAATAACAACGTATTCTTGGAAGTGCGTGCGGGAACCGGTGGTGATGAAGCCGCGATTTTCGCTGGCGATTTATTCCGTATGTATAGCCGCTATGCAGAAACGCAAAAGTGGCGTGTTGAAATCGTGAGCGCTAACGAAGGCGAGCACGGTGGCTATAAAGAAGTTATCGCTAATATTAGTGGCGATGGTGTTTATGGCAAACTTAAGTTTGAATCTGGCGCTCACCGTGTACAACGTGTGCCTGAAACCGAATCTCAAGGCCGTGTTCACACCTCTGCATGTACGGTTGCCGTGATGGCAGAGATCCCAGAAGCAGAAGCAATTGAAATTAATCCATCTGACCTAAAAGTGGATACTTTCCGTGCTTCGGGTGCCGGTGGTCAGCACGTAAACAAAACCGATTCTGCTATTCGTATCACTCACTTGCCGACAGGCGTTGTGGTTGAATGTCAGGACGAACGTTCACAACATAAAAACAGAGCGAAAGCGCTGTCTGTACTAAGTGCGCGCTTACAGCAAGCAGAAGATGAAAAACGTGCAGCGGCAGAAGCTTCTGAACGTCGTAATCTAGTAGGTAGCGGTGACCGCTCCGAGCGTATTCGTACTTACAACTTCCCGCAGGGCCGTATTACCGATCACCGTATCAACTTGACGCTATATCGCCTTAATGAAGTGATCTCTGGCGAGCTGGGTGCTGTTATCGATCCGCTGGTTATTGAATATCAGGCTGATCTACTAGCAGCAATGAGCGAAAGCGATTAATGCCAACACTTAACATTGCCCAAGCCGTTGCTTGGGCAACCTCTGAACTGTTACCACACTCCGAGTCAGCAAAGCTCGATAGCGAAGTGTTATTACTCCATGTTATCGATAAAAACCGCACTTATCTCTTTACTTGGCCCGAAGCTGAGCTTTCTACACTAGAGCAGCAGCGATTCGAAGAAAGTATCGCACGCCGTGTTACGGGAGAGCCAGTCGCACACATCACAGGTCAAAGAGAATTCTGGAGCCTGCCTTTAAAAGTCAACAACAGCACGCTTATTCCAAGGCCTGATACTGAGACTCTGGTTGAGCATGTTTTAACTCTCAGCATGCCAAATGACGCTCAGGTGCTAGACTTAGGCACAGGTACTGGCGCGATTGCACTGGCGTTGGCGAGTGAATATCCAGCTTGGCAAATCACCGCTGTAGATGCTTCAGTAGACGCCGTGGCGCTTGCAAAGTCTAATCAATCTCAGTTGGGCTTTAAAAACGTGTCGATTTTGCAAAGTGATTGGTTTAGTGCAGTTGCAGAGCAACATTTTGATTTGATTGTGAGTAATCCACCTTATATTGATGAAGCCGACCATCACTTATCACAAGGGGATGTGAGATTTGAACCGCTCAGCGCGCTGGTCGCGGATGACCATGGCTATGCGGATATTTTTCATATCATCAGGACGGCTAAGCTACATCTGAACTCGGGGGGATATTTGCTACTTGAACATGGTTTTGAGCAAGCAGATAAGATCCAACAGTTTTTTGCAGAAATGGCGTATATTAATATACTTACAATAAAAGATATGGCAGGGTGTGATAGAGTGACATTGGCAATGTTGCCGTAAAGTCACGAACTCACACGAAAGTTAGGCGCTTCAATAGGATCCGCAATATGGATGATTTTTTGTTTTCAGACGAACCCGCTGACGTAGTTGAACCTGAAAAAGTAGGCACTTGGAAGGTTATTATTGTCGATGATGAGCCCGAAGTGCATGCAGTGACAAAATTAGCACTGAGTGACTTTGAGTTTCAAAAAAAGCGTCTGGAATTTATTAGCGCTTATTCGGGTGAAGAAGCAAAGAAAATCGTCGATGCCAATCCCGATGCTGCGGTGGTATTGCTGGATGTTGTCATGGAAACCGACGATGCTGGTTTGCAGGTCGCAAAATACATTCGTGAAACCGCCAAAAACAATCATATCCGTATCATTTTAAGAACTGGTCAGCCGGGCCAAGCGCCTGAGCGCCAAGTTATCGTGAACTACGATATCAACGACTATAAGTCAAAAACAGAACTCACCGCGCAAAAGCTCTTTACTGTCGTCATGTCGAGTTTACGTTCATATCGTGACATTCTCGCCATCGATCAATCAAGACAAGGGCTTGAGAAAATCATTAAAGCCTCCCGTGATATTTTTGCTACTCACTCAATTGAGAGTTTTATTGAGGGAGTGTTACAGCAACTCACTTCGCTGATAGGCACGGTCGACCAAGCCATGTATGCAACGTCACTTGCGGCGGGTAAAGAGCCAGGTCAAACGAACGATCAACTGGTTGTATTTGCGGGGCGTGGAGAGTTTGAAAGTAGCGAAGGTAAGCCGATTTCTGAAGTACTTAGCAGCGACCAAATGGATGCTTGCTTAAAAGCACTACAAGATAAAGACATTGTATATAAAGATAATTATCTATTCGCCTATTGCTCCAGTGACTATAACCACGCCTCAATGCTATTTGTGTCTGGTATTCCTGAGTTCTTAACCGAAACTCAGCGTCATTTAATTGATATTTTTGCTCAGAATATGCAATTGGCGTACGAAAATGTACAGCTACAAGCCGAGATTGAAGATACCCAGCAAGAATTGGTGATCCGTTTAAGTGAAGCGCTTGAGCTTCATTCCACCAATACCGGCAATCATGTTAAGCGCGTTGCATATCTTTGTCATACGCTTGCCAAAGAAATGGGTCTTTCTGATAAAGAAGCTGAGCTGGTGAAAATGGCGTCACCATTGCACGATGTGGGTAAAGTTGGAATTCCTGACGCGATTTTAAATAAGCCTAGCAAGCTGGATGACGAAGAGTGGAAAGTCATGCAAACCCATACAGACAAAGGCTTTGACTTGTTAAAAGATTCTCGCCGTGAGATTGTCAGTGCGGGCGCGTTAATCGCTCGAGACCACCATGAAAAATGGGATGGTAGCGGTTATCCGAAAGGTAAAAAAGGTGATGAAATACACCTTTATGGTCGCATCGTAGCACTAGCTGATGTGTATGATGCGTTACGCCATAAACGTTGCTACAAAGAGGCATGGAGCCAAGAAGAAGCGCAAAAAGAGATCACTGCGCAAAAGGGAAAACACTTTGACCCCAAACTCGTAGATGTATTCAACCGTTGTATTAATGAGTTAGAATTGATCCTACAACGTTTCCCTGATTAGAGAATAATATGGATTACATGGCGTTAAAACATACGCACTTACTATTTGTGGTATTGAGCATAGTGCTATTTTACACTCGCGCGTTTTCGCGTTTGGGCTCTGGTAAATTAGCAACAAACAAAGGCGTGTTTATTACCAGCCACAGTGTAGACACTTTGTTGTTAGTTACAGCAGTTATTTTGGCGGTAACGGCAGGGCTCAATCCTGCACAACAACCTTGGCTACTACAAAAAATCGTATTGGTGTTTGGTTATATTGCGCTGGGTTTTGTAATTGCAAAAGCAAGTGTTAAAAAGACCAAATATTTGGCGCTAGGCGCTGCAACATTGGTACTAATGGCCATCGCGCATCTCGCCGTAAGCAAGCAAGGCTTCTTTGCTTAAGCATTTCAATTGGCGCTTGGTTTATCACCGAGCGCTTCTATATCTCCATAATAAGTAAACATTTTTACTATTTCAGCGAACGATAGATTGGTATTACTAAATTTCCCCCCTTGGGAATATGACAAAAAGTGGTAAACTAGTCGTTCTAAATGAAAGCAATTCAAGAGAAACCGAATTCTATGAAGAATGATATCTGGTTAGATGAGAATGACTTATCTCTCGATGACAATTCAGATGCATTTTCCTATCCGCCATTGATCCGTTGTATCAAGGCTGAGCAAAGTTGGGATGCACAAGCTGACACCAATGAAACTTTGTGTCAGTTAGCAGAGCTTGAATTTGCCGTGGATGAAATTCGCCATAAGCATACAAACAATCATAAATGTTTGGATGAAATCTTAGACGCTTTTTATACCTTGTGGCTATTCAGTGGCAGCAGTCAAAAGGTGCCTGAATATAAGCTCAATAGCGTTTGTTATGCACTTTCTATGCGCAGTGGTACCAATACCGCACTGGGTCTTGTCTTAGTGCATCTGCTTGAACGAGCGAAATTAGAGGCAAGCCTTGCTCTAAGCCAAGGGGAGATTGTCGTGCACGTCGCTTTTAGCGAAGAAGAAGGTTATGTCATTGAACCAAGTTCAGGCCACCAGAGCTGGTACATAATTCCAGAAAACGAAAACAATCAAGACAAAGAGCAAGAAAAAGACCAAGAGCCGATGGAGCTTATTTTTAACGAAGAGTCGTTAAAGCTTTATTTGTCTCAGCAAAAGTGGGCGTTTATTGCCGCAGAAAAGTTTGGTCACGCGTTAAGTTGCGTTGAGCAATTGATGGATATCTTAGGCGATGATCCTTATGAACGTCGTGATAGAGGCTATCTACTCAACCAATTAAATTGTCCGAAGATGGCAAAAGACGACTTACAATTTTTTGTTGATGAATGTCCGGACGACCCAACCATTGAAGTGATCCAGCATCAGATCAAAGAGTTGGCCGATCATAATAATATTTTGCATTAAAAATAGTTATATAAAAAATAATAACAGCGAGGATTTATGGAGCAAAGCGCTGCGCTCGTTACCAATAACGCGGTAATTATGGGCCTATTGGCCGTTATTCTGGGATTTGTTTTTTACACATCGAGTCAAAAAAGCGGAGTTTGGGCAAAGTTTTACAAGTACGTGCCGGCGCTGTTGATGTGTTATTTCTTACCATCTCTGTTAAATACCTTTGGTATCGTTGATGGCAACAATAACGATGTTTACACGGTAGCAAAGTATTATCTGTTACCCGCTTGTTTGGTGTTATTGACACTGAGTATTGACCTAAAATCGATAGCGGCCTTGGGTAAAAAGGCGATTATCATGTTCCTAACGGGAACGGTGGGTGTGGTGATTGGTGGCCCAATTGCGCTTTTACTTACTGCTACCTTTATGCCTGAGCTACTTGGTGTAACTGGCCCAGAAGCTGTATGGCGTGGTATGGCCGCGCTTGCAGGAAGCTGGATTGGTGGCGGTGCCAATATGGTGGCGATGAAAGAGATTTACGGCGCAGGTGGAGAAATTTTCACCATCATGGTAACGGTTGATATTGTTGTCGCAAACTTGTGGATGGCGTGCTTGCTCTATATGGCGGCGCGCAATAAAGAAATTGATGCGCGAACAGGGGCGGATACTTCTTCAATCAACCGCCTAATTGACAAAGTACAAGCATTTGAAGCCGAGCACGCAAGAAAACCCGAGCTCAAAGATTTGATGATCCTAGTTGGTTTTGCTTTTGGTGCAACGGGGCTTGCGCATTTTGCTGCGGACTTACTGGTGCCATTTTTTAGTAGTAACTACCCAGAGCTGAAGAAGTTCTCTCTTCACAGCAAACTGTTTTGGATCATTGTCCTCGTTACAACCATAGGTCTAGCACTTTCGTTTACCAAAGCACGTCAATATGAAGCGGTTGGCGCGTCAAAAATTGGCTCGAGCTTTTTATATATTTTAGTAGCAACCATTGGTCTACACATGGATATCACCAAAATTGTTGAGGCGCCTAAATACGTTGTTATTGGTGTTATTTGGATGGCCGTGCATGTTGGTTTGTTATTTATCGTTGCTAAATTAATTAAAGCACCTGTGTTTTATGTTGCCGTGGGCAGTAAAGCAAACATTGGTGGTGCGGCATCTGCGCCGGTGGTGGCCTCGGCGTTCCACCCAGCGCTTGCTCCGGTCGGTGTGTTACTGGCGGTGCTTGGTTATGCCCTTGGTACTTATATGGCTTGGTTATGCGGACAATTGCTTCGTGTAATAGGCAGCTAAAGGATAAAAAATGAATACAGATATTATTAACGTTGCGGGACGAGAAGTTGCAAACGATAAGCCGTTTGTACTGTTCGGTGGAATGAATGTGCTTGAGTCTCGTGACTTAGCAATGCAAATCGCAGAGCATTACGTTGAGGTCACAAGTAAACTTGGGATCCCATACGTATTTAAAGCGTCATTTGATAAAGCCAATCGCTCGTCAATTAACTCTTACCGTGGCCCAGGCATGGAAGAAGGCTTAAAGATTTTTGAAGAAATCAAAAAGACCTTTAATGTACCGGTTATCACCGATGTGCATGAGCCATTCCAAGCAAAACCCGTTGCGGAAGTTGCTGATGTGATCCAGTTACCTGCGTTTCTTGCCCGTCAAACTGACTTAGTTGTCGCTATGGCAGAAACTGGCGCGGTGATCAACGTGAAAAAACCACAGTTTTTAGCGCCACATGAAATGCGTCATATCATTAAGAAAATCAATGAAGCGGGCAATGACAAAGTTATCCTCTGTGAACGCGGCAGCAGCTTTGGTTATAACAACCTGATCGTAGATATGCTGGGCATGGATGATATGAAGCGTATGGCTCCTGTTATTTTTGATGCGACACATGCGCTACAGCGTCCAGGTGGTCGTAGCGACTCTGCCGATGGCCGCCGTGCTCAGGCTGCTGAACTTGCTCGTAGCGGTATGGCACTTGGGTTAGCTGGACTTTTTATTGAAGCGCATCCGAATCCAAATGAAGCTAAGTGTGATGGTCCTTGTGCATTGCCATTGGCTAAACTTGAAGGCTACCTACAACAGATGAAAGCGGTAGATGAGCTAGTTAAGAGTTTTGCGCCACTGGACACCAGCGCAGCTGATTTATAATCTATACCCAAGCGACCTCATAATTAGATGTTGTTTGGGGATTTTACTTGCCCGCGGTTAGCGGGTTTTTTATAGGCATGAATGAATGTCACGACGAGTTCCACCATTAAATGCATTAAAAGCCTTTGAGGCGGCGGCACGACACCTGAGCTTTACCAAAGCGGCGGAGGAGTTGTACGTCACTCAAGCTGCGGTTAGTCATCAAATTAAAATCTTAGAAGAACATCTAGGTTTAAAACTGTTTTTGCGCAAAAATCGCTCCTTACTATTAACTGAGGAAGGGCAGGGCTATTACCTCGATATTAAAGATATTTTTTCACAATTAATCGATGCGACTGAAAAGCTCCTAGCGCGAGGCGCAAAAGGGTCGTTAACGGTGAGTTTGACGCCGAGCTTTGCAATTCAATGGTTAGTACCAAGGCTGAGTAATTTTAATGAGTTGCACCCTGAAATCGACGTACGGATCAAAGCCCAAGATCACGACGATAATTCGTTAACGGATGACGTTGATGTCGCGATTTACTACGGTCGTGGTAACTGGAATGGGGTGCAAACCCATAAGCTACATACCGAGTACTTTGTGCCATTATGTAGTCCATTTTTGTTAACTGGCCCCAAACCGCTCAATCAGCCAAGCGACCTTGCGCAACATACTTTACTCCATGACACCACGCGTCGCGCTTGGAAGGCATGGATGAAAACCGCTGGGGTCAGAAATGTGGCGGTAAATACCGGGCCTATCTTCAGTCACTCTTCTATGGTGTTACAGGCAGCAATTCACGGCCAAGGCGTGGCGCTGGGCAATAGCGTACTGGCAAGGCCGGATATAGATGCAGGGCGACTGGTTATTCCGTTTAGTCACCACCTCGAAAGTAAAAATGCCTATTATTTGGTATTTAGAGAGTCGCAGTCAGAGCTGGGTAAAATAGTTTCATTCAAAGAATGGATGCTCGGTATGGTAGAACACGAACAAGAGTTAAATAGTTTATGAGCGCAGTAAATATTGAATGGCACTATGCTGAAAACCCAGTTGCACAGTTTATTTTTGCCCATGGTGCAGGCGCAGGAAGCGATAGCGATTTTATGCAAGAAATGGCTAAATTGCTTGCTTCTAAGGGCGTTCAAGTTGGACTCTTTGACTTTGAATATATGCAGCAAGCCAAACAAGAAGGGAAAAAACGCCCACCAGAGCGTGCCCCTAAGCTACTCGCGTATTTTCAGCAAGTATTGGCAGCAGCAGAGCCAAGTTTACCGCTCTTTATTGGTGGTAAATCAATGGGCGGGCGTATGGCATCTATGCTGGCCTGTGAAACCAACGTAAAAGTAGAAGGGGTACTTGCGTTTGGTTACCCATTCCACCCGCCTGGTAAGCCGGAAAAGCTCAGAGTGGACCATTTTCCTGAGTTGAAATGCCCGCTGCTCATTTTACAAGGCGAACGTGATACCTTTGGCAATCGTACAGAGGTTGATGCCATGTGCTTTCCAGAGCAAGTCATGGTGAAATGGCTCAAAGATGGCGACCATTCACTCAAGCCTCGTAAAGTGAGTGGTGTAAGCGAGTCAGAGAGCCGCGCGAATGCTGCCGTGATAGCGGCGAATTTTATTAAGGAGCGCTGTCATGGCTAAGCTCTACTTGATCATTGGCAGCGTGTTTTGTTTATTGTCTGTGGCATTGGGCGCGTTTGCCGCTCACGGTCTCAAAGGACGTTTGAACGACTACGCCATTGGTATTTTTAATACGGCGTCACAGTACCAAATGACTCACGGCCTTGCCATTATTGCCACCGCGTTTTTAATCAAATGGGGCCTCAAGGTGCAAGTTGCTGGCGGTTTCTTTATTGCTGGTGTACTGCTATTTAGTGGTAGTTTGTACTTACTTGCCTTAACAGGTATGAAATGGCTAGGGCCAATCACCCCAATCGGTGGTACCTGTTTTTTAATTGCTTGGATTTTATTGATAGTTCAAGCTGCTAAATCTTCCTTTTAATCTAGAGAATCTAATGTCGAGTATCGTTATCTATTGTCGCGGTGGTTTTGAAAGTGACGCCGCAGCCGAAATTAATCATTATGCTGCAAAGCATGGAATTGCAGGCTACGTAAAAGCTAAGCCGAATACTGCTTTTGTAACATTTGAGTGTTTTTCGCCAAATGATGCTGAGACCTTAGCGAAAAAAATCGACTTTAAGAAACTGGTGTTTGCAAGGCAGTGGTTTGTTGGTACTTTGCATACCCATATGCCGATTGAAGACAGAGTGAGCGTGATAAAAGCGGCAGTGGAAGGCTTTCCTTTGTGTGGTGAGCTGCGCGTTGAAACGCCAGATACTAACGAAGGAAAGGAACTTTCTAAATTCTGCAAAAAGTTTTCAACGCCTTTGTCTAAGGCACTCGAGAAGCAAAACAAGCTGACTCGTGAGCTAAAACCTACCAAGCCTGTATTACACGTATTGTTTCTTGCCAATAACACCGCTTATGTCGGTTATTCGTTTAGTGATAACAATTCGCCATTCTTTATGGGGATCCCGCGTCTGAGAATGCCATCGGACGCACCAAGCCGCTCGACGCTAAAATTAGACGAGGCATTCCATGTCTTTGTGCCTAAAGATCAGCAAGAGACACGTGTGCGTGCGGGGATGCGAGCCGTTGATTTAGGTGCTTGTCCTGGTGGTTGGACATACCAACTCGTACGCCGTGGCATGTTTGTCGCCTCAATCGATAATGGCCCGATGAATGATGACCTGATGGAAACGGGACAAGTGAAGCACTATCGTGAAGATGGATTCAAATATCGCCCAGAAAAACGCAATATTGATTGGCTGGTGTGTGATATGGTCGAAAAGCCAACGCGTGTTGCTGATCTGATGGTGGACTGGGTGGTGAATGCGTTTGCTCGAGAGCTGATCTTTAACTTAAAGCTACCGATGAAAAAACGCTTCGATAGCGTGTATGAATGTCTTACGCTTATCCATGAAGAGCTGCAAAAGTACAATGTGGATTATGAGATCCAAGCAAAGCACCTATATCATGACCGTGAGGAAGTCACGGTACATATTAATGTGCTTAAAGTGCCGCAAAATTTGTATAGCTGATTTGTAGGAGCGATTTCACATCGCGATCTTTTTTATCAAGCTTGCCGCATACAGCAGCTCTTACATAGATGTTAGATTATTTGTAGGAGCGATTTCACATCGCGATATTTTTCATCAATCTCGCCGCGTAAAGCGGCTCCCACGCGGGTGTTATCTTAGTTGTAGGAGCGATTTCACATCGCGATCTTTTTTATCAAGCTCGCCGCGTAAAGCGCCTCCCACAGGGAGGTGTGATTATTTGTAGGAGCGATTTTACATCGCGATCTTTTTGTCTTAATCAATCAGTCTTAATAGCTTGTTACGCGGTTGATTTCTGTAAGCGATGTCACCCCTGCGGCGGCTTTTTTCAGGCCAGACTTACGTAAGTTATCAAAACCTAACTGCTCTGCTTTTTCGGCAATCTCAAGAGAATTGCCGCCTTCCATGATCAGGTGCGAAAGCTCTGGCGTGATTTTTACCACTTCATATATACCCACACGGCCTTTGTAACCATCGGTGCAGTTTTCACAGCCTTTAGGCGCAAAAAGGGTAATCTCTTTAATTTGCTCGGCAGTAAAGCCTTGCCCTAACAAGGCTTCTTCCGGCAGCGTTTCAGGTGTTTTACACTTAGGGCAAAGGCGTCTTGCGAGACGCTGAGCAATAATCAAACTCACCGAGCTTGCTACGTTGTATGCCGGCACGCCCATGTTTAATAGACGGGTGAGCGTTTCAGGCGCAGAATTGGTGTGCAGCGTACTCAATACTAAGTGACCGGTTTGGGCGGCTTTTATCGAGATCTCAGCGGTTTCAAGGTCACGGATCTCACCAACCATCACCACATCCGGATCCTGACGCAAAAATGCTCTCAAGGCATTGGCGAAGGTCATATCCGCTTTGGTATTGATTTGTACTTGGTTAATACCCTCAAGGTTTATTTCGACAGGGTCTTCCGCTGTGCTGATATTGCGCTCTGGCTGATTAAGAATATTCAAGCCAGTGTAAAGTGACACGGTTTTACCGGAACCCGTTGGGCCGGTTACCAAAATCATGCCTTGAGGCTGCTCTAGTGCGTCGAGGTAAAGCTGCTTTTGCTCAGGTTCATAACCTAGCACGTCAATGCCGAGCATGGCGCTGGACGAATCTAGAATACGCATTACGATTTTCTCGCCCCACATGGTAGGCAGCGTACTCACACGAAAGTCGATACTTTTGCGCTCGGAAATCTTTAATTTAATACGGCCATCTTGCGGTTTGCGTTTTTCCGCTATGTCTAAGTGTGCCATCACTTTGATACGGGCGGCGAGGCGAGTAGCCAGTGTGTTTGGTGGACTTGCCATCTCATGCAGCAGGCCATCGATACGAAAACGCACGCGGTATTTTTTTTCGTAGGGCTCAAAGTGCAGATCCGACGCGCCTTTTTTTATCGCGTCCATTAAGATTTTATTGATATAAACGATGATTGGCGCATCGTCTTTATCTTCGTTGGTGTTTTGCTGTTTAGGCTCGTCATCAACTTCTAAGTCGGCAAATTCTTTAAATTCTTCTTCAGAGATCGAGAGACCGCCCGTTGCATCAAACAGCTGATCAATCTTTGCTTCGAGCTTTTTGTAGTCGGCGACTAAGACTTCACACTGTAATCCAGTACTAAACTCAAAGTTCTCAAATGCGCCAAAATCAGTAGGATCGGAAGCCGCTACATAGAGTTTTCTACCTTTTTGTACCAGCGGTAAAATATGGTGCTTACGGATCAGCTTTTCTTTGACTAGCGCCGGTGGAATTTCACTAACGTTAAAGTGATCAAGATTAAAAAAGGGCACCTTGAATAAGTCTAGGCATTCTTCAGCTAGCTCTTTGGAGCTCATTCCTGAACTTAGGCAAATCAACTCGGCGGTGGTGTTTGCTTCTGACTGGCGAGACTTTATTTGCTCAGCAGTAACTCGCCCTAAGGTAATAAATTTACGCAGTAGCGGGGAATGATGTTCCATAGTACCTCTTTGCCTTCACATTGAATGCATATTCAATATTTATCATTAAGTTGGAAAAATGCCAAGCTATCACTGTGAGTGTAGATTAAGTTTTACAGCCAAGTCTAGCCTAATTATTTAGTCTTACTTTCACTTTTGCTAGATTGATAAACTCATTGTGTAATCTATCTGTCTCTTGCAGGCTTTCAACTAGCGGTTGGTCGTTGTCTAATATGTAGTCCGCTTTTGCTTGTTTATCTGAGCGCGGTAACTGCGACTCGATAATACGGTTTACTTGCGCTGCATCTACCGAATCACGGCTGATTGTTCTCGCGATTTGCGTATCAACGGCGACATCAACAAGTAAAGTGGCGTCGCAGTAGCGCTCTAAACCATTTTCGAACAGCAGAGGCGCCGCTAAAACCACGTAATCGCTTTGCGCTGCGTTTAACTGCGTGAGTATTTCATTACGGATAAGCGGGTGAAGTAGCTCATTAAGCCACTGTTTTTTATCGGCATCAGCAAAAATAATGGCTCTTAACTTAGCCCTGTCTAAGTTGCCGTCAGGCTGTAAAATGGCACTGCCAAACTCATCAGTAATTGCTTGTAGCCCAGTGCTGCCTAGTGCGACTACTTCTCGTGCAACGATATCGGCGTCAACAACCACTATCCCTTTTTGCTGCAAGTGGTTAGTGATGGCCGTTTTACCTGCACCAATAC
Source organism: Pseudoalteromonas sp. CO342X (assembly GCF_004208915.1). Classification (NCBI taxonomy): domain Bacteria; kingdom Pseudomonadati; phylum Pseudomonadota; class Gammaproteobacteria; order Alteromonadales; family Pseudoalteromonadaceae; genus Pseudoalteromonas; species Pseudoalteromonas sp. CO342X. The sequence continues at coordinate 6,079 of NZ_SGPH01000025.1, read as the reverse complement.
CGCCCGTCACCCCTAAAATCCAATTATTCATTTTTAGCATTGTCTTACTTTACATTATTAAGTTTACGTACCACAGCTGCAGCTGCTCGCCGTACATTAAGGTGATCCAGCCTGCGATGGCTAAGTAAGGGCCAAATGGGATTGGGGTGGCTTTATCTCTGCCTTGAACACTTAATTGGATGCTACCAATAATTGCCCCGACCAGGCTTGAAAGTAGCACTATGGTTAGAATTGCTTGCCAGCCCATCAATGCCCCAAAGATGGCTAGCAGTTTAAAGTCGCCATAGCCCATGCCTTCTTTACCTGTGAGTAATTTAAAGAGCCAATACACGCTCCATAAACTCAAATAACCAACCGCTGCACCGATAATGGCACTATTAGGTTCGATGCCAACACCAAAACAACTGGCAACCAGTACTAACCATAAGGTTGGTAGCGTTAACTGATCAGGCAGTAACATTTCGTCGATATCGATAACCGTAAGTGCGACTAATACCCAAGTAATCAAAATATATAGAGTGGCTTCTAAAGTGGCACCAAAATACCACGCAACCCATATGGAGAGTAGGGCGGTTGTTAGCTCTACCAAAGGATAGCGTACAGAGATTGACGCGTCGCAGTGGTTGCATTTGCCTTTTAATAATAGCCAGCTGATCAGTGGAATGTTTTGCCACGCTCTAATCGGCGCTTTGCAGCTCGGGCAATGAGAATTTGGTTTTACTAAATTAAATACGGGGGCTTCAGTGGTTTGTTTGGGTAGCTCATCAGCGAGCAACACGCGACATTCTGATTGCCAGCTCTGCTTCATCATTTTAGGTAAGCGAAGAATAACCACATTGAGAAAGCTACCGATGCAAAGACTGACGAGTCCGACGGTGAGTAACCAATACCATAACTGTGTTTGCATCAAGTTGATAATATCTTGCATAAGTTGGGCGCTTGCTTATATTTTTTGTTTAAATTACCGAGGCATGCTCGGTATAGGTTTTTGCAGTTTACCACACAGCACTATTGAGAGGCACAGCACTGCACCTCTTAATAGTGTAATTTTGTGAACAAAATTAAATAACAGAACCCAGTTGGAATATCGGTAAGTACATGGCAATAATAAGGCCACCTATCAGTACGCCGAGTACCACCATAATTAATGGTTCTAATAGGCTAGATAGGCCATCCACCGCATCATCGACTTCTTGCTCATAAATGTTGGCAACCTTTGCCAGCATGCCATCTAGAGAACCAGATTCTTCACCAATAGACACCATTTGCACTACCATATCAGGGAAGACTTTGGTGTTATGCATAGCCCAGTGCATTTGGTTACCCGAGTTAACCTCTGCTTTAATCTCTTTAATTGCGTTTTTGTAAATAATATTGCCTGATGCACCTGCAGCAGAATCGAGTGCATCACCAAGTGGAACACCTGCGGCAAAGGTGGTCGAAAGGGTACGAGCATAACGTGCTACTGCGGCTTTTTTAAGGATCTCGCCAATCACTGGAATACGTAAAACCATACGATCGTTAAAATGCTTTACCGCAGCACTGCGAATAAGCATTTCTTTATAGGTATAACCAAAAAGGCCAATACCAAGCACAAATACCCACCAGTATTCCTGCATAAATTCGGAAATCGCGATAACCATCAACGTAAAAGCGGGAAGCTCAGCGCCAAAACCGTTAAATATATCCTGAAACTGAGGTACGACAAAAATTAATAAAATTGAAGTAACAATTAACGCGACAACAATCACAGCAACTGGATAAAAAAGCGCTTTTTTGATTTTAGACTTTAACGCTTCCGTTTTTTCTTTATAGAGTGCTATGCGGTCAAATATGGTATCAAGTGCACCAGACTGTTCCCCCGAATGGACAAGGTCACAATAGAGTTCATCAAAATATCGAGGATAAGCGCGAAGTGTTTTAGCTAAGGGTTGCCCTGCTTTTACTTCATCAGCTATATGTCTGATTAGTTTCGCGAGACTTTTATTTTTGATACCGTGAGCTAACATTTCTAGTGTTTGCACTAGAGAAACACCAGCCATTAACATGGTAGCAATTTGCCGGGTTGTTGTTGCTATATCAACGGATTTTATTTTTTGCGTTCCAGAAAAGCCAAACAGAGGTTTCGGCTTACGCTTCACTTTGGATGGTGTTATACCTTGCTTACGCAATTGTGCTTTGACTAAAGCTACACTCTGGCCGGTCATTTCGCCATTGAGCTTTTTGCCTCGACTATTAAAGCCAGCCCAAATAAAGGTATCAAGGTTTGATTCGTTTTTTTTTGATTTCATTTCATTAGAATTAAAGAAGGTATAGCTTTAAAAGTCTAGCTATACCTCGCTATAACAGATATTAAGAAACTGTTCCAGTACAAGTACCTGGTAACCAATTTAGTTTGTTTGCGGCATCAACAGTAGCTGTACAGCGCCACCCAAATACACTAAAAGATGTAGCAAATGAATCTGAGTCAGCTGGGGTATCTGCAGCGGTCAATGGTGTTAGGACTAGAGAAATACCTGACATATCACCTTGACCCGTAACTGTAATCGCTCCTCCTGAATCTACCGCCGTTGCGGAGACATATTGAGATGCAGCATCTCCTGTAGAGCATGAAGTTGGTGCTGTGCCTAACTGTGCCCTTTCTTCAATACATGCTTTCGGCATACTAGTTGCAGCCAGTAATTCTGAAGCTTTCGCACGGTTCACATAATCAGTGTAAGCAGGTAAAGCAATAGCTGCAAGAATACCGATGATTGCGATAACAATCATTAGTTCGATTAGGGTAAAACCACCCTGTTGTTTTTGAGTCATGATGTGTCTCCTAAATTTTAAGTGACTTAACCATAATAGGTTTAAGTTAAGCGTTTATTAAAACCTTTGCAATAATTACCAATCCATCGAATCAACAAACTGGTGTGCTCAAATTTACTTAACGGCGACCAAGAGGATGAAACAAACACATCGTTCCAAGTCTCTATAAGCTAGACCCGTTAAATTTGTGACCGGTCCCTAATCAACTAAGAGTGTAGCACCGATTTAGTTTCAGCGATCACAATTAACATTTACTTTAATAGTAAACACTGATGCCTACAATCAAATTTTAATAATAAATTATTGATTCTCTTGCGATAGCGCAAGCTTTCCTAATATCGGTTCAAAAAACGAACGGAATTAATCGTTACTGAACATTAAGATCTTGTTACACTCTAGTTCTTTTGTCGTATTTAACGGGTTTTAAGTAGGTTTGTCAACGAAATAGAAAACTTTCTCTATTACGGAGGGTTACAGAGTGAGTGCAACACTATTTGCTGGTACAAAGTGGTATTCTTTTTAAAAATGAAAATCTGATATCTTAAGGAGCGGAAAAATCAGCTGAGGTGAGTGATTTACTGGTTACTTGATAGCACTATAAAAAAGAAAGGGCCCGGCAATGAGCCCTATCAGAGCGCTTTTTTAAATTTAGCGAAAGTTATTCGAAGCGCATCGACAGGTCGATGCTTTGTACATGTTTGGTCAGTGCGCCGCTTGAAATAAAATCAACACCGGCTTGTGCGTAAGTCGTCAAAATTTCAATGGTCATATTACCAGAGACTTCCAGCTTGGCTTTGCCTTGGGTGATTTCAACCGCTTGTTGAATTTCACTTACGCTGAAGTTGTCCAGCATAATAATATCGCTGCCAGCATCTAAGGCTTGTTGTAATTCGCCTAGGTTTTCTACTTCAACTTCTACCGGCTTGTCTGGGTGGTTATTACGCGCAGTCGCAACGGCTTTGGCGATACTGCCACAGGCGGCAATGTGGTTTTCTTTAATAAGATACGCGTCGAAGAGGCCAATTCTGTGATTTTTACCACCGCCACATTTAACGGCGTATTTTTGTAGTGCTCTTAATCCTGGGATGGTTTTACGTGTATCCAGCAGTTTAGTTTGCGTACCACTTAAAATCTCAACATATTTTGCTGTGGTGGTTGCCGTGCCCGATAGCGTTTGTACAAAGTTAAGCGCCGTGCGCTCTGCGGTTAGAATCGCTCTCGCTGAGCCGCTTGCGGTGAACAAACGGGTGTTGGCGGTGACAAAGTCGCCGTCGTTCACAAGTACGTTGACGCTAACACTTGGGTCAACTTGTTGAAAAACTTCTTCGATTAACGCCTTGCCAACGAACACACAATCTTCCCTTGTGATCACATAGGCATTTGCTTGCTGCGTTTCTGGGATAAGGGCTGCGGTAATATCACCTTCGTTTGGTGTTTGATAATTAAGGTCTTCGTCTAGCGCCTGCTTTACCATTTGGCTGATAAGGTTTTGGTCAATCATAGGTTGTCTTTTCATTTTTTCTGCAATGGCCGAATTTTACGCGCGTTTGCCTAGGAGTACAATTGATGGAGAAGAATTCACGAAATTTGGCGAGGTGGCTTTTATTTCGCGGGGTAAACCCGCTGCTACGTGTATGGATTGCATGCTGTGACTTTATGCCGAATCGTTGTTTATTTTCGTAGCAGCGACTTTATGTCGCGACGGTGTGTTTGAAGTGCAAAGGCTTGTTTGTAAAGAATGAGTTGATGGCTAAAACGGAGGTCGCGGGGTAAACCCGCTGCTACGTGTATGCGTTGTTTGCTGTGATTTGATGTCGAACGGGTATGTGTTTTCGTAGCAGCGACTTTATGTCGCGAAAGTGTGTTTGAAATGCAAAGCCTTGTTTGTAAAGAATGAGTTGATGGCTAAAACTGAGGTCGCGGGGTAAACCCGCTGCTACGTGTATGTGTTGTTTGCTGTGAATTTACGTCGAAACCAATATGTATTTTCGTAGCAGCGACTTTATGTCGCGACAGTGTATTTGAAGTGCAAAGGCTTGTTTGTAAAGAATGAGTTGACGGGTAAAACGGAGGTCGCGGGATAAACCCGCTGCTACGTGTATGCGTTGTTTGCTGTGATTTGATGCCGAATCGTTGTTTATTTTCGTAGCAGCGACTTTATGTCGCGACAGAGTATTTGAAATGCAAAGCCTTGTTTGTGGAGATTGGGGTGATGGCTACTACAGAGGTCGCGGGGTAAACCCGCTGCTACGATTATGTATTGCTTGCTGTGACTTTATGTCGAAACCAATGTGTATTTTTGTAGCAGCGACTTTATGTCGCGACAGAGTATTTGAAATACAAAGCCGTGTTTGTAAAGAATGAGTTGACGGCTAAAACGGAGGTCGCGGGGTAAACCCGCTGCTACGTGTATGTGTTGTTTGCTGTGAATTTACGTCGAAACCAATATGTATTTTCGTAGCAGCGACTTTATGTCGCGACGGTGTGTTTGAAATGCAAAGGCTTGTTTGTAGAGAATGAGTTGATGGCTAAAACGGAGGTCGCGGGGTAAACCCGCTGCTACGTGTATGCGTTGTTTGCTGTGATTTGATGTTGAACCCTTGTGTGTTTTGTAGCAGCGACTTTATGTCGCGACGGGGTCTTTGAAATACAAAGCCGTGCTTGTAGAGAATGAGTTGATGGCTAAAACGATGGTCGCGGGGTAAACCCGCAGCTACGTGTATGTGTTGCTTGCTGTGATTTGATGTTGAACCCTTGTGTGTTTCGTAGCAGCGACTTTATGTCGCGACGGTGTGTTTGAAGTGCAAAGGCTTGTTTGTAAAGAATGAGTTGACGGCTAAAACTGAGGTCGCGGTGTAAACCCGCTGCTACGTGTATGCGTTTTTTGCTGTGACTTTACGTCGAAACCAATATGTATTTTCGTAGCAGCGACTTTATGTCGCGACGGTGTGTTTGAAATGCAAAGGCTTGTTTGTAGAGAATGAGTTGATGGCCAAAACGGAGGTCGCGGGGTAAACCCGCTGCTACGTGTATGCGTTGTTTGCTGTGACTTTACGTCGAAACCAATATGTATTTTCGTAGCAGCGACTTTATGTCGCGACGGTGTGTTTGAAGTGCAAAGGCTTGTTTGTAAAGAATGAGTTGACGGCTAAAACTGAGGTCGCGGTGTAAACCCGCTGCTACGTGTATGCGTTGTTTGCTGTGACTTTACGTCGAAACCAATATGTATTTTCGTAGCAGCGACTTTATGTCGCGACGGTGTGTTTGA
>NZ_SGPH01000027.1:0-29244 GCF_004208915.1 Pseudoalteromonas sp. CO342X | reverse complement strand
CGAGGCGTTACCGACAAGCCCACCAAAGCCAAAGCCGATGAGTTGGAGCCGCCAAAAGGGAATGAGCTGCCGGGGGCTAAAAACAATAGTTCAAATAATACAAAAACTAAGAAAGCTCGTAAGATATCGAACCGCTTGAAATACCTTGGAAAAACACCAAGTAAAACATCTCGCACTGGTAAAGAGGTCATTGCTAGGATGCGTAAAGAAGGTAAGATAAGAGATAAATTCGGTAAAACTCAGTTTAAAGACAGCAAAGGAAATTGGCACCCGCTGTCGCAAGCAGACATGGCACAAAGTCGAAAGAAGTTAGGAAGTGGATGCTTGACCCAAATAACTATACATTGGACCATTACAGCCTAAACCGTTCAGCGGGAGCTAAGTTAAAAGAAACCTATTTATCCCCAATTAATAAGTTGAAAAAATGAAAGAATTAGATGAAAGATTAAGTGATGAGATTAATGAAAAATTTAATCGTTCTCTGGAGTTTAGAGACAGAGGAAAAATAGATGAGTCATTTGTTGCAATGCAAGAAGCTATCGAATTAATCCCCTCACCGAAGAGCCAGTGGTCAGAATCATTAATTATTATTACTTCTGCTTGTGAACACTTTATTACGATCGAGAAGCTTGCTGAGGCCGAAGCACTAATTGATGAGTACTTAAATTCAGACTTTTGCATTTCATATGATGATAGCCCAAGCTTCATAAAAGGAATTATATTATTTGAAATGGGTAACTTTAAACAAGCATATGAATGGTTTGCTAAAGCCAATTCTATTTCACGGGGTAGATGCTTTGTAGAACAACCTAAGAAATACAAAACCTTCTTTAATGAGTATAACCAATGAATGTACATGACCAGATAGAAGAGTATTGCGAGCAAGGCAATGACCTTTTTGATGAAGAAGATTTTCAAGGCGCAATGACACTCTGGAAAAAAGCCTTCGATTTACTCGCTGATCCAGATGAAGATTGGGAGCAAGCCGTTTGGCTTAAAGTATCTATTGGGGATAGTTATTATATGCTTGATGAATATCAACAATCCCTAGATTCAATGCTGGATGCATTAAACTACCCTGAAGCACTCGACAACCCATTTATTCACTTTAGAGCTGGCCAGTGTCATTATCAGTTAGGTGATAAAGAGCGCAGTAAAAATGCTTTACTTAAGGCCTATATGTTAGCCGGAAAAGAAATTTTTGAAGATCATGGAGAGGACGGGCTTTTTTATTACGACTTTTTAAAGTCTGAAATCAAGTTATAAACCAGTTCTACGCAAAGGACAGCACATGACAGTTAGCATATACATCGTGCAATATCTTGTTCGATATATTTACCACAAAATTCAAGAGCCTTGGCTTAAGCTCCACACAAAATATCCCCCTTAAGGCGGGTCGCAGCCATCGCAGTGTTATCCAAAGTGATATAAAGCTCAAGGCAGACAACAACCTTACCATCACCGCCCCGGCGGGAAGTCAACTCATTCAAAGCCAAGGTAATATCACAGTAAAAGGCAGTGGCTTTGGCAACCTCACCCTTACAAGACGGTTGCACTATATCGGCTTAGGATTTGAGGATTGAGTGTGATGCTGGGGCGACGTTTTCTTGGTTCGTTCTTTTTTGTCGTTTTAAAAAAATGAACGAGGAGCGCATGGATGCGCTTTGATATTAAACATGGAGGTTTATTTTGCTAACGGCTGATAGCTCGAAATTTATCGTAAAGTCAGCCCGTCCTCCTGACAGTTTTCGACGCCCATTCATGGGCTGCGACTACCCGAAAAGCATAACTTCTCGGCGGGTAAAGCGCCTCCCACAACGCTATTTACACTGTGAGGCTGGAGCCGCTTTTGAGCTTATAAACTACTCTATTGCTACTGAGAAAGTGGAAATTCCACAAGCAACTTTATTCCCCCTCCATCACACCCGAAAATCCTAAGCCGATATGCAATGTGCCGATAGGATGTCGGCTAAGTCTTGTCTGGCATCATGGACGTGCCTTACAAGACGGTTGCACTATATCGGCTTAGGATTTGAGGATTGAGTGTGATGTTGGGGCGACATTTTCTTGGTTCGTTCTTTTTCGTCGTTTAAAAAGAATGAACGAGGAGCGCATGGATGCGCTTTGATATTAAACATGGAGGTTTATTTTGCTAACGGCTGATTTCTCGAAATTTATCGTGAATTCAGCCCGTCCACCTGACAGGTTTCGACGCCTATCCGTGGGCTACGACTACCCGAAAAGCACACTTCTCGGCGGGTGAACCGCCTCCCTACAAAACTATCTGCAATGCTAATTAGGAGGCTATGCTGATAGTTTTTTGTCATTGTTACAAACAGCTTAATTGCTATACCCTCATAGGAAGAGTTATTGCCATGCGCCACGTTGAATTTGGCGAGGTGTGTTACGCCATCCCTCAAATTGTGATTCGACGTTTTCATTAAAATTACGAAAGAGCTGCTCGATATTTTGTGCAGGTACAATATTGCACGGATTGCTGCTTTCTTGTCGTAAATACTCGAAAAAAGCGTTGCTGTTGTGCTCGACCATAAATCCCGTAAACAGGTAACTATTGGCATATAAGGTGGCACTTTGCATGGTTTGCCACTGATTTTCGCTATTGAATAGGGTGTTAATATCAAGTTTGGCAAAGCGCGATTTCAAAATTCCTTCTTTCGTCAACCAATCTTCGTCAGAGAGGTAAACCGAAAATTGACCTGTTTCGGTGATTCTTAGGTGCTCAAAATACTCGGCTAAGCCTTCCGTTACCCATCGAGGGGTTACGCCGAAATAGTAAAAAACGAGGGCGTGCACGGACTCATGAATGAGCGTTCTTAGCGTTTCTTCTTCTGTGCGACCGCCATTGATAACGCCTTGGTTTTGAAATAAAAAGTACATACCCAAGGTGCCTGCGGGCTCTGCATCGCGAGAGAGAATTAGTTCATTGTAGTCAGCGTCATTGGCGGCAATATGCATGTTCAACTGGATGGGAGATAAGGCTTTTTTGTGTGCTAGCTGGTTAAAAAAGTGCTTAAACATCATATACACCACGTTGAGGGCTTGCTGCGCCTGATACTCAACATAAGGGCTCACGGGCTCACCCGTTAGATTAAGTTTAAAATTTTCAATGTCGTTGAATTGCGTTTGCAAGGAAAATACTTCGCGCTTTAGTGCTCCACAGGTAGGTGTTGAGATATCGCTGAACATATTAACAATATCACTGTGCCCGTTTAGGTTATAAAAGGTTTTTTCTGGTATTTCAGGTAGCTGTTGTCTTGTTGCTTTTGGTGATGCAACCGTTAGGTGAGTAGTGGTGTCTGGCTGACTTAAATGTTTTTCGGTATGGGCGTCTAGCTGTATGCCTAATTCAGTCAATAAAGGCTTGATAGACCTTATCGAGTTTGCTGCTGCACTTGGGTAGATAAAATAAAGCGCAAACAATATCAGCGTGATGATAAGTAGTAGGACAAAGACCCGCCAAACCAAAGTGATATCCTTGTATAATACATGCCCAGAGACTCTGGTTATACTCGATTATCGGTAAACTTGGCAATGGGTAATTTGATTATCGGCTTACTCCCATGGCATTAAATAACATCTACTTTAGTGTGTCATAGCATATCGTTTGCATTATTTGCCATTCTTTTTTCTACAACAATGTACCCATAATCTAATTCGTTGCCTATACTTTTTGAAAAAATAACAGAGCATACAGATGAAAGTAGTTTGGCCGTTGATTTTACTGTGTTGTGTGGGAGGGAGTGCGAGCGCGCTTGATACTCAGGTGAATATTACGACGGGGCAATGGCCGCCGTACTTAGATCAAGCGAAACAAGATCAAGGCTGTGTGGCTGCTGTGATCCGAGATGTCTTTGCGCTCTCTGATATCAAAGTCCGGTTTTTATTTATGCCTTGGGAACGCGCCTATCAAGAGGGAATGAAGGCGGCTTACATTGGTAGTGCTTATTGGTATTACAGTGAGCAAAGGAGCAAAGACTATATTTACACTCAACACCCACTTACGGAAGAAACTGCACGCTTTTATCACCATCGAGATTTAGCGTTTACCTATACGAGTTACGCAGATCTTAAGCCATTTAGATTGTTGCTCAATCAAGGGTTAACTTATCCGCCTTCTCTGTTAGAGGCGATAGAGACGCTTGAAATCAAAACTTCATATGCCACGTATACCAGTAAAAATGTGGCACTGATCCTACGAAACCGTGCGGATATTATGATTATGGACGAAAAATCGGCGAAGTCCTATCAGCAGGAACTGCCAGCTGAAGAAGCGGAGTTATTAGCTGCGCAAGCGATCCCCGCTTTTATCCAAAAAGGCTATTTGCTTATCAATAAGCATCATAGTGAATATGTCGAGTTGTATAACGAAGGGCTAAAAAAACTATGGGCGGATGAAGACTATGTTGCTCAGTATCGTGCTCGCTGCTCTCGTGTGTTTACCGATTGATTGCTTTTTGGCTTTGCTAAAACCAAATAATGTCCTGATTCGTTGCGAAATCATTCATAAGTTAGAATCCAAATTTGTTTTTAATGTTTTGCATGGCCTGTTGCCTATTTTGACGGTATATAAAGCATAAAGAATGTTATTACACGTAAAGCCTAATAGTGTATTCAGTGGGATTTTAGAGCATGCTTTGCAGCCAACAATCGTAAAGACTATCTTGAATCGTCATTGGCCGCTTTAGATTAAGACTTGCCTTATCCAAACCGCCTTTCTGGCAGCTTGATTTTACGTTAAATGGTATATGTGCATCTGGTCTGACCATTTAAATCACCTTTTAAATTTGCCCGATTCTTGGTTAAAGTTTATGCACGCCAACTGTTGTTTTTACACTCAGCTAATTATTGAATTGGGCTGAATTTTGACAGTTGTCATGGATTTTGATAACGTATTGTGCAAATTTGGTATGACCAATTTACCTATGAAGTTAATTCTTACCAAATTGATTAAAATAAGTCAGCGATCTGGCTAGGTCACATCATAAAAAATTGGCGTTATTTCAATGTCTTTAAAGATTAAAGCAGCAAAATTATCCGACGTAATACTAGAACAGCTTGAGAATATGATCCTCGAGGGCTCGTTATTACCCGGTGCAAAGTTGCCGCCTGAGCGTGAACTAGCTAAGCAGTTTGAAGTGTCGCGTCCATCACTTCGTGAGGCTATCCAGAAATTGGAAGCTAAGGGGCTTGTTACCCGTCGGCAAGGTGGTGGCACGTATGTTAAGAATCAGCTAGAAGAAGGGCTGACTGATCCGTTATTCGACTTGATCAGTAAGCATCCAGAATCTCAGTTTGATTTACTTGAGTTTCGTCATGCATTAGAAGGCATCGCCGCCTACTATGCGGCATTCAGGGGCACAGAGAATGACTTTGCAAAGGTACAACAAAGCTTTGACAATATTGCAGAGATAGGTGATGACCTGATGCAAAAGGCAAGGGCAATTAATGCTTTTCACTTTGCCGTTGCAGAAGCGTCACATAACGTCGTCCTGCTTCATCTTGTAAAAGGGATGCAGTCACTGCTTGAGCAAAACGTGTTGCAAAACTTAACGGTCTTGGTGCAAAAATCAGACGTGAGTGAGCAGCTCGGTGAGCACAGAAAGTTGTTATTAGATGCGGTGATCAATGGTAACCCTGAACAAGCAAGACTTGCTAGTAACGCCCACTTAGCCTTTATCGAAGAAGCGTTATTAGAAGCCGGTAAAGAGCGTTCGCGAATAGAACGTTCACTGCGTAGAACAAAACAGCAGTAATCGGACTTGATTCAGTAAGAATTGGCACAAATAGAATAAATTCGTATTTTAAACATAAGGAACACTCCATATGTCTGAAGTCAATAAAATTGACGTAGACGCGCTAGAAACCCAAGAATGGTTACAGGCGCTTGAGTCGGTAGTAAAAGAAGAAGGCGTAGAGCGCGCTCAGTTCTTGTTAGAGCAAGTATTAGAGCAAGCGCGTCTTGATGGCGTAGATATGCCAACAGGCACTACGACTAACTATGTCAACACAATCCCAGCAGATCAAGAACCTGCGTATCCAGGGGATGTGAACCTTGAGCGTCGTATTCGCTCTATCATCCGTTGGAATGCTATTATGATCGTACTTCGTGCTTCGAAGAAAGATCTTGAGCTGGGCGGGCATATGGCCTCTTACCAGTCGTCAGCTGCATTCTATGAAATGTGTTTCAACCACTTCTTCCGTGCACCAAACGAGAAAGACGGTGGTGACTTAGTGTATTACCAAGGTCACATCTCTCCGGGCATTTATGCTCGTGCATTTGTTGAAGGCCGCCTAAGCGCTGAGCAGCTAGATAACTTCCGTCAGGAAGTAGACGGTAACGGTATTTCTTCATACCCACACCCTAAGCTAATGCCTGAATTCTGGCAGTTCCCAACGGTTTCTATGGGTCTAGGTCCAATCGCGTCTATCTACCAAGCGCGTTTCCTTAAATACCTAGATGGCCGTGGTCTAAAAGATACGTCTGAGCAACGCGTTTACGCCTTCCTTGGTGATGGTGAAATGGACGAGCCAGAATCACGTGGTGCGATTTCTTTCGCTGCCCGTGAAAAGCTAGACAACCTATGCTACCTAATCAACTGTAACCTACAGCGTCTTGACGGCCCAGTAATGGGTAACGGTAAGATCATCCAAGAACTAGAAGGCCTATTTAAAGGTGCTGGTTGGAACGTGATCAAAGTCGTTTGGGGTTCTGGTTGGGATAAGCTACTTGCCAAAGATACTACGGGTAAATTGCTGCAACTGATGAATGAAACAGTTGACGGTGATTACCAAACTTACAAAGCAAAAGATGGTGCCTTCGTACGTGAGCACTTCTTCGGTCGTTACCCAGAAACAGCAGCGCTTGTTGCTGATATGACTGACGACGAAATCTTCGCGTTGAAGCGCGGTGGTCATGAGCCATCTAAGCTATTTGCTGCATTTAAAGCGGCACAAGACACCAAAGGTCGTCCGACTGTGATCTTAGCTAAAACCGTTAAAGGTTACGGCATGGGCGCTGCGGCTGAAGGCAAAAACATTGCTCACCAAGTTAAGAAAATGGACATGACACACGTAGCACACCTACGTTCACGTCTAGGCCTAGATGACTTGGTATCTGATGAGCAATTACAAGAGCTACCTTACTTGACGCTAGAAGAAGGGTCAAAAGAGCACGAATATCTACATGCTCGCCGTAACGCGCTTCACGGTTATACACCTAAGCGTTTACCTAACTTCACAGAAACGCTTACGCTACCTGAACTAGATGCATTTAAACCGCTTCTAGAAGAACAAAAGCGTGATATCTCAACCACAATGGCATATGTTCGTGCACTTAATATCTTGTTAAAAGACAAGAATATCGGCAAGAGCATTGTTCCAATTATTGCTGATGAAGCGCGTACTTTTGGTATGGAAGGTTTATTCCGTCAAATCGGTATTTACAACCCGCACGGCCAAAACTACAGCCCAGAAGACCGCGATATCGTTTCTTACTATAAAGAAGCAACCTCTGGTCAGGTGTTACAAGAAGGTATCAATGAGCTAGGCGCGATGTCTTCATGGGTTGCAGCAGCAACGTCATACAGCACGAATGACCTACCAATGATCCCGTTCTATATCTACTACTCAATGTTTGGTTTCCAACGTGTAGGTGATATGGCGTGGATGGCGGGCGACCAACAAGCGCGAGGCTTCCTATTAGGGGCAACCGCTGGTCGTACAACGCTAAATGGTGAAGGTCTACAGCACGAAGACGGTCACTCACACATTCAAGCAGGTACAGTGCCTAACTGTATTTCTTACGACCCAACGTTTGCATTTGAAGTAGCGGTTATTCTGCAAGATGGTATTCGTCGTATGTACGGTCCAGAGCAAGAGAACGTGTTCTACTACCTAACGCTAATGAACGAAAACTACCATATGCCAGCAATGCCTGAGGGCGCTGAAGAAGGTATTCGTAAGGGTATTTACAAGCTTGAAAGCTACACTGGCGACAAAGCACAGGTTCAGCTAATGGGCTCGGGTACTATCCTGAACGAAGTACGTAAAGCGGCGCAGATCCTAAGCGACGACTACGGTATCGGTTCAGACGTATTCTCTGTAACGTCATTTAACGAGCTTGCTCGTGACGGTCAAGATGCAGAGCGTTTCAACATGCTTAACCCAGAAGCAGAGCAAAAAGTGGCTTACATCACCAGCGTACTTGGTGACGCGCCAGCAATTGCTGCTACGGATTACATGAAAAACTATGCTGATCAAGTACGTGCATTTATGCCGAGCGCATCTTACAAAGTGCTTGGCACAGACGGTTATGGTCGCTCAGATAGCCGTGAAAACCTACGTCGTCACTTTGAAGTAAATGCCGGTTACGTGGTAGTTGCTGCACTTGGCGAGCTAGTTAAGCAAGGCAAAGTTGAAAAATCAGTAGTGACTGACGCTATCAAGAAATTTGATATCGACACCACCAAAACTAACCCACTTTACGCATAAGAGGACGAGTGATGGCAATCGAAATTCATGTTCCAGATATTGGTGCCGATGAGGTTGAAGTAACCGAGATCCTAGTAAGCGTAGGTGACACGGTTGCAGAAGAGCAATCGCTTATCACTGTTGAAGGCGACAAAGCATCAATGGAAGTACCTGCCTCAGTGGCGGGTACAGTTAAAGAAATCAAAATAGCGGAAGGCGATAAAGTATCGACTGGCTCTTTGATTATGATCTTTGAAGCGGCAGGTGAAGAAGCACCGGCAGAGCAACCAGCAGAAGAAGCTAAGCCAGAAGCAAGCGCCTCTGGCAAGACAGAAGTGAAAGAAGTTCACGTACCAGATATTGGTGGCGATGAAGTTGAAGTCACTGAAATCTTAGTAGCTGCGGGTGATGTTGTTGAAGAAGAGCAATCGCTTATCACGGTTGAAGGCGACAAAGCCTCAATGGAAGTACCAGCACCATTTGCAGGTACTATCAAAGAAGTGAAAATCAACGCGGGTGACAAAGTGTCAACCGGTTCGTTGATCTTCATCTTCGAAGTGGCAGGTAGCGGTGATGCACCTGCGACTACCGAAGCTGCAGAAGCGCCAGCTGAAGAGCAAGCACCTGCTGCATCAGCTGAAAAAGAAGTGCATGTACCAGATATCGGTGGCGACGAAGTTGAAGTCACTGAAATCATGGTTGCTGTTGGTGACAGCGTTGAAGAAGAGCAATCTCTTATCACGGTTGAAGGCGACAAAGCCTCAATGGAAGTACCAGCTCCGTTTGCAGGTACGATTAAAGAGATCAAAGTCAATGCTGGCGACAAAGTATCAACGGGTTCTTTAATCTTCGTATTCGAAGTGAAAGGCGCGGCACCAGCACCTCAGGCAGCAGCTAAAACTGAAGCAAAATCAGCTCAATCAGCGGCTCCAGCGGCAAAATCTGAAGCACCAAAAGCCTCTGCACAAAAAGATGATTTTGTGGCGAATGAACAGTATGCCCACGCCTCACCTGTGGTACGTCGTTTAGCGCGTGAGTTTGGGGTTAACCTAGCTCGCGTTAAAGGTACAGGTCGTAAGAACCGTGTACTAAAAGAAGACGTACAAAACTACGTGAAAGAGCTGGTTAAGCAAGTTGAGTCTGGTCAAATCGCAAAAGGTGGCAACACTGGCGGCGGTGAGCTTGGTCTTATTCCTTGGCCAAAAGTAGACTTCAGCAAGTTTGGTGAAATAGAAGAGAAGAAACTTTCTCGCATCAACAAGCTATCGGGTGCAAACCTTCACCGTAACTGGGTACAAATCCCACATGTTACGCAGTTTGACGAAGCAGATATCACAGAGCTTGAAGCGTTCCGTAAAGAACAGAACGTGCTAGCTGAGAAGAAGAAAATGGGTGTGAAGATCACGCCATTAGTATTCGTGATGAAAGCGGCTGCAAAAGCACTTGAAGAGTTCCCAACGTTTAACTCTTCACTATCTGAAGATGGTGAGAGCTTAATCTTGAAGAAATATGTTCACATCGGTATCGCGGTTGATACACCAAATGGTCTAGTGGTTCCTGTTGTTCGCGACGTGAACAAGAAAGGCATCATTGAGATATCACGCGAGTTGATGGAAATTTCCAAGAAAGCACGCGACGGTAAACTGACGTCTGCTGATATGCAGGGCGGCTGTTTCACTATCTCAAGCCTAGGTGGTATCGGCGGTACGGCGTTTACGCCAATCGTAAATGCTCCTGAAGTTGCGATTTTGGGTGTTTCTAAGTCAGACTTCAAACCGAAATGGAATGGTAAAGAGTTCGAGCCGCGCCTAATGGTGCCGCTAAGCTGTTCATACGACCATCGTGTCATTGACGGCGCGCTAGCAGCTCGCTTTACTGTGACACTTGCAAACTACCTAAGCGATATTCGCCAGCTAGTAATGTAAGAATAGAAACCGCATGACTTAGGTGATGCGGTTTTCTTGTATTTTGTTGTTCCGCTTGATAATTAGGCGGGACAATAGAGAGTGTGAATGATACACTTTCGAGCAATAATAACTCTCTCTGCCCTGTGCCCCGAATCGGGTGTTTGGCAGGCACTTTGGGTCGGCTACTCTCGACGAGTAAACCCGTTCAAATAACAGTTAAGGTAATAACATGAGCAACGAAATCAAAACTCAAGTTGTTGTACTAGGCGGTGGTCCTGGTGGTTACTCTGCAGCATTCCGTGCAGCAGACTTAGGTTTAGACGTTACACTAATCGAATCTCGCGACACGCTAGGTGGTGTGTGCTTGAACGTTGGTTGTATCCCTTCAAAAGCCCTTCTTCACGTTGCAAAGGTAATTGACGATGCAGCAGAAATGGCTTCTCACGGTGTTTCTTTCGGTGCTCCACAAATTGACCTAGACAAAATCCGTTCATGGAAAGAGTCTGTGATCGGTCAACTTACTGGTGGTCTTGGCGGAATGGCTAAGATGCGTAAAGTAACTGTAGTTAACGGCTACGGTAAGTTCACAGGTTCTAACACTATCGCAGTTGAAGGTGCTGACGGTGCAAAAACAGTGACCTTTGATAACGCAATCATTGCAGCGGGTTCTCAGCCTGTAAGCCTACCTTTCATTCCTGAAGACGAGCGTATCATCGACTCTACAGGTGCACTTGAGCTTAAAGACGTGCCTGAAAAGCTACTTGTACTAGGTGGTGGTATCATCGGTCTTGAGATGGGTACTGTTTACCGTTCACTAGGTTCAGCAATTGACGTAGTTGAGTTTGCTGATCAACTAGTACCAGCGGCTGACAAAGACGTTATCAAGATTTACCAAAAGTACGTTAAAGACAAGTTTAACGTAATGCTTTCTACTAAAGTGGTTGCTGTTGAAGCGAAAGAAGACGGTATCTACGTATCTTTCGAAGGTAAGCAAGCACCTGAAGGCCAAGTTCGTTATGACAAAGTACTAGTTGCTGTTGGTCGTACACCAAATGGTAAGCTAATTGACGCTGACAAAGCGGGCGTAAATGTTGATGAGCGTGGCTTTATCAGCACTGACAAGCAAATGAAGACTAACGTTGATCACATCTTCGCTATCGGTGACATCGTAGGTCAACCTATGCTTGCGCACAAAGCGGTTCATGAAGGTCACGTTGCTGCTGAAGTTATCTCTGGTAAGAAGCATTACTTCGATCCTAAGTGTATTCCTTCAATTGCATACACAGATCCAGAAATCGCTTGGGTTGGTGTGACTGAGAAAGAAGCAAAAGAGCAAGGTCTAAGCATTGAAACTGCGGTATTCCCGTGGGCTGCTTCTGGCCGTGCAATCGCTTCTGCACGTACTGAAGGTTCAACTAAGCTTATCTTTGATAAAGAGTCAGGCCGCGTGATCGGTGGTGCTATGGTTGGTATCAATGCAGGTGAAATGCTTGGTGAAATCGGTCTAGCAGTAGAGATGGGTGCTGACGGTGAAGACCTAGCGCTTACTATCCACGCTCACCCAACGCTGAACGAGTCAATCGGTCTAGCTGCTGAAATCTTTGAAGGTTCAATCACTGACCTTCCAAACAAAAAAGCAGTGAAGAAAAAGTAAGTTTTTCTGAGCATTCAAAAACCCAGCTTTGTGCTGGGTTTTTTGTTTTTGGCTAAGTGGGGAGCTTATTTCTAAGTATGCTAAGTCATCAGCCTGAGAAAATTAATAATTACAAGTAGTAAGGCGGAAGTGGCAATAAATAGCCAGCGCATTTGATTGAGTAGTCCAAGTAAATGCTGAATATGCTCAGCTGAGGGTTGCGTTTTTGCACCTACCCGCATCACCTCATAACGTTCACCAAAATAAAAGCGCGGCCCTGCGAGTTGTGTATGTAAATTTGCTGCAAAAAAGCTCAGTGCCCATCCAGTATTCGTTTGGCTAAAGTGACGGCCGTAGTATTTAATGTAGTGCCAAGTTTGCTTTGGTCTAAGTAGCAACGAAAAGCAGGTAATTAATAATCGAATAGGCACAAACTCAACGAGCCAAATCATGCGGGAAAGGCTTGCCATAAAACGGCTTGAGGGGAGCATTACTTGCCGCCAAGCATGACCACACAGTAGTAACAGTTTATAAAATAGCGCGAGATAGGGGCCTGCTGTTAGATACAGTAAAGCAATGACAAAAAAATGGCGCAGGGTATTTAATGCGGTGCTATCTATGGTGGCTTTACAAATACCAAGCTCTGTTAGCTTCTCTACATCTCTTGCTACCATTCCTTGCAACACGGCTCTTGCAGTCACTTTTTGCTTTGACTTTATCAGCGCGGAAATGCGCTTAGCACGGCTTTCATGGCTAATATCTAAGCATAAAAACAACACCAGCCCACCGAGCCAATTAGGATAAAAAGCAAAGCTTATAATCGCATAAGTTAATACAGTGATAGTTAATATTGGCAGGAGGAAGCCGAGTGTACCGGATAAAAGTTGATAGCTAGAAGCGGCTTTAGGGCGATAAACTTTTTCGGCAATCGCTTTAAAAATAAGGCTAAGAATAAGATTAGGGTGGTAAAGTGTTGATAACCTTACCCCTAGGCTAGCAAAAATCGCCAGTAAGAAAATGATCAGGCCCTCATGGGCCTGAAGCAAGCTGTCGAGCACTAAAGCGTAACCTTATCCAGCTTATTAAGTAGTGCCATCACCATCTTTGAAGAGTTAACAGAAGCGACTTCTAGATACTCTTCGAATGATTGCGGTGATTCTTTGCCGGCGATATCAGATAGCGAGCGGATCACAACAAATGGCGTGTTTAAAGAATGACAAGCCTGCGCAATTGCCGCACCTTCCATTTCTACTGCTAACATCGTAGGGAAGTCTGCACGTGCCTTGTCGATGCGTACTGGGTCGCACATAAATGAGTCACCCGTACAGATCAAACCAACCATAGTTTGAATGCCTTCAAGCTCATGTACGCTTTGCTCTGCAGCTTCAACTAATTTTGCATGCGAAGTGAACGCAGCAGGCATTTGTGGAACTTGACCAATTTCATAGCCAAATGCAGTAACATCAACATCGTGATGACGTACTTCATTTGAAATCACCACATCGCCGACGTTTAGTGATGGTTCAAAACCACCTGCAGAACCCGTGTTGATCACGCAATCTGGCGCAAAGTTGTCGATAAGCAAAGTTGTCGCAACCGTTGCTGCCACTTTACCAATGCCAGACTGTACAAGCGTTACGTCAAGACCAGCCAGTTTGCCGGTATAAAAAGTAAAGCCACCTTTGGTCAATGTTTGCGGGTTCTCCATGGTGTTACGCAAAATGGTAACTTCTTGCTCCATTGCGCCGATAATGCCTACTTTCATCAAAAGATTCCTAATTTGTGGTGGGGAAAGCCCCAGTGTCAAAATTGCTTTTATTATACGAAAGGGGTTTTGATAGGTAAAACAAAAAACGGGCTGACGCCCGTTTTGCTAGATTTCTGCCAACTGAGTTGACTGTGCTTTTGCCTGTGAAGGAGACAGCACCGCAGGTTTGTAGGTGCGGTTTCTGGTTTTCTTTGGCATCTCCACTTTTTGGCCAAGCTTGAACAAGATTGCCGCACGCACCTCAGCACTTTGGTAGCCACTTTTGATTTTCATGCGAATGTGTGGAATACCCGCAGATTCCAGAGCGCCACTGACAAACCAATCTTTTTGTGCTTTGTGGCCGTTTTTATTGGCGTTATTGACCAAATCAACAGCGGCAACAATTTTCAGTGTCTCTTTGTCTACCAAAACATAATCCAACTGCTTATTTTTAGCTTTAGTTACCGCGGCACGACGCGCTTTTGGAGAGATCCCCGGCTTGCACTCAATCACATCAATGAGCTTAATGCGGCTAACGATTTTATATCTATCGCCAACGGCACGTTCTAATAATTGTAGAAACGATGCTTCAACGGTGGTAAAAACAGATTCTTTACGATTAAACGGATAAGGATTGCCACCCACATCGGTGTACTTAGAAGCGACAATGGAAGCAACGACCACTAGAGCCAAAATAGCAAGTAACGCAAATTCCATACAAAACTCCAAATCAAAAAAATGACATCTGTGGTTTTATAAGCAATAGCTGTGCCAGAAGAGCGCTTAAATTAGTAGGTGATAAACATTAGGGCGGTGAGTAAGTCACAAGGGATAAGCACTTATGATGACTTTCTGCTGATTTATGTGGCATAACACATTGTATTAGCGCAATGTCGCTTAAAAACATCATAAATTACTGCAAAACCAGCCCGACTTTTAAAATCAACATGCCCTATAAAGTAATTTTTATTAAGCTTCTATATATCACTAAGTCATGTGGGATTGTTGCTTTTTTAATTTCAGTTATGTTTTGATAATATCATCTGGCGACAAAGTTACTTTTCAAGCAGTTTGATTCAACACACATACAATTATCAAAAAGTAAACAAAGTGTACTATAACAAAAAAGGATATTTATATGATACAGCGTAAAACAGTCGCTAAAATAGGGTTATTGATTTCAGCAGTTTCTGCGCAATGGTCAGTACAAGCTGATGACAAGTTAGCGGTGATTTTAAACAACCTAGAGCCAAGCTTGTTTGCGCCAAACATAGTATCGACTAATCAATTTGAGTACGGTTCTAGTTTGTCTCCAGATGGTAAAAAGTTTGCGTTTGTTAGAGCTTTAGCCCGATTTTCACACAGTGCTTTAGTCATTTCTCACAAACAAGGGGACACTTGGCAAACCCCAACATTGCTTCCTTTTAGCGGTGAATTTCACGATACAAATCCGTACTTTTCCAAAGACAGTAACACATTTTATTTTACTTCCAGAAGGCCGGTAGAGAACGTGGAAAATGGGATCTTTCAGATGTGGCAAGTCAGCTATGATGGTGATAAATTTGGCAAACCTGAGTTAGTGCCTGGCAAAATTAACGGAGATCATACTGTGATCTACCCAACTATACACACTAATAAAGATATCTACTTCTCATCTATCATAAAAGGAGCTACGGGCGGCGTAGATCTTTTTCTTTCTAAGTACCACCCTGATGGATATCAAGCGCCAATTGAGATTTCAGAGCTCAACTCCACAGCAAGTGATGCTGATCCAGAGGTTTCATCGGACGGAAAACTGCTATTTTTCACGTCAATGAGATCGGGCGGTTTAGGTCACTATGATTTGCATGTATCGGTTAAACAAAAAGATGGCAAGTGGGGGAAACCGATAAATCTAGGCGATAAAATCAATTCGCGTCGTATGGACTCAGATCCGATCCTATCAGCTGACGGTAATACTTTGTTTTTCTCAAGTGATAAAAACCCAGATGTGAAAGCTGTAAACAATTATGATGAATTGCTTCAGCGACAGGAAAGGATCCATAATGGCCTTATGAATATTTATAGCGTTGATATAACCGAGCTAAACCAATATCTTCGCGAGAAGGGCTAAAATGCTAGCGTAATTGCAGGAAAACGCAAAGCTCTACAAGCGCTAGGCAGCCACGTTTTAAAATGGCTTGCCTAGTACTGGATTATGATATTAGCTCGCGTTATTTGTCTTCTTTAAGCACATAGATCTCACCATCGAAACTACCTTGAATGGTCAATCCTTGCCCTGCCAGCTCCTTGAGATATTCAATATGCTCTTGGGTAATATGTTGACCCGGCACCAAAAGCGGAATCCCCGGAGGATACGGGGTGACTAAACCTGCACAAATTCGGTTGTTGCTCTTGCTAATAGGTACAGATTCACGCTCGCCGTAGAAGGCATCACTAGGAATACAAGCAAGGTCAATAGCGGGTAAATTCTCAGGTAAGCGTGAGCGTCGCGTTGACTTCGATAGTTTTACCTTGCCGCCATCAAGTTTCTTTAAGGCATTGTATAAACGAATGATCTTTGAGCGTGTACCACCCAAGGTTAGTAAGACTAAGATGGTACTGTGGGTGTATTTCTCAATCTCCAGCCCAATTTCGTCTAGCAGAAACTTATGAATATCCTTTAATGAGTACGGTAGTTCACTAATATCGATGAGGATTTTAAGCGGATCATGCCCCATATTATCGCCACTAAAATGTGGGAATATGTTCATAAAGTCTTGCTTATCAAGCACTTTAATATGTTTGAGCGAGGCCATCTGCTGTTTGAACTCTGCAACATGGTTCAGCAGCGCATTGAGTAACTTATAGCCTTCCATCTCCAACTGCTTCTGGCACACATCCAAAGACGCAATAAGTTGGTATTTGGGCGAGGTGCTGGCGTAGATACTGTAAATCTCACGGAAAAAATCAGCATCAAAATCGGGGTCATTAATATGGATATAAGACGCCTGCGAAAATGCCGATACGACTTTATGCGCCGAATGGGTGACATAATCGGCACCTGCATGAATGGCGGAGTAATGGCGCAAGCTAGGGTGAAATAGCGAGTAAGCAAACCAAGCTTCATCAATAAAGACTTTGATGCCATGCTGATGGGCAAATTCTACGACTTGTTTCAGGTCGCTCAGCAAACCATCATAGGTACAGCCTGTGAGCACCAGTAGTTTTGCATCGGTATTTTGTTCAATCGCTTGCTTGATGTCAGCCAGTGAAGGCGGTGCGAATATGCCATATTTTGGATTTAAAATACTCGATAAATAGATAGGGAAACTGGCCGATTGCAAAATGCCGTAGTGCACTGACTTATGACAGTTGCGGTCGATGATCACCTTATCGCCTTTGCGAAGTAGGGTTTGCAAAATAATTTTATTCGAGGTGGACGAACCGTTGGTTACGAAGTAGGTGCGTTTAACCTCAAACGTTGCTGCAGCTGACTCCTGAGCGCGGCCAATGGTATTGGTACTATCTGACAGTGAACCTAACGAATCAACCGATACGGACAGGTCTCCGACAAATACATTACGGCCATAGAATTGATAAAAATCTTTGATATAAGGAGAGTTTCTAAAGCTCGAACCGCCGCTGTGACCCGGAGTATGCCAAGAGTCGTTCGCTTCGCCGACATAGCTGCGATACGCCGTCCAGAATGGCGTCTCGGCTCTGTCATCAAAGTCATTGATCATATATCCCAAAATGGCTTCAGGATCTGAGATAACTTCATCTTTAAAGAAGAAAGACTCGATTTCCTCGGATTCGTTGACTATCTCAAGCCCTTTAGTGTCATCGCCAATAACGTAAACCGGTAATTCTAGACGAATACATTTTAATTGCTCGATAAAACGACTATAGGTTTGCTCGCCACTTTTGTTGTGCACATCCCAACTCAGCACGACAGCTTGAATATCACCATCTTCAGTGACATGCTCCAAGGCTTTTGAAAGTTCGAGGCATTCAATAATATCGATTTGAACATCCTCTCGCTCAAAATTAGGGATCGTTTTTGACAGATTGCTTGAGAGCGCTTGCAATACAGCTGGCTCTTGTTCTATTAACAAGATACGAAGGACAGGTAGCATAATGATATTCGCATTAAAATTTAAAGACTTTCATTAGCATAAAGAAAGCGTAGTGATTTGTGAAATCAATACTTTGAAAATGTTCCAGAAATTGTAAAACGGATGTAGGCGAGGAAGTTGTTGCGAGTGATGGAAAGTGTGCTATTCAACATAGGAAACAGGAAGGTTTCGAGTATCAGGCGTGTCTGAGTTAAATTTGGGATAGGGTGTTTTTGAAGGCTGTATTACGATTGCTTTTCAATGATAAATACAGTAGTGATAAAAACAACAGTACTAGCTAACAGATCAAAAGGAGTCAAAATGAGATTGGTTAATTATGTTGTGTATGTGTTCTTATTTGGGTGTTTAATCAGCTTCCCTTCATGGGCTGATACAAATAACTTGTCGGGAACATTGGTTGTTGTAAATAAAAAGGGGGACTCGGTTGATTTCATCGATCTTAGCAGCCGAAAAATTAAGCTGACGCTCGCAACCGGCAGAGGACCACATGAATTAGCAATGAGTGCCGACGGGCATACGGCTGTTGTCACTAATTATGCACGTGGCAATAGTCTAAGTGTTTTTGACGTTCGGCAAGCAAAAAAAGTAAAAACCATTGATTTGTCTCGTTATCCAAGGCCACATGGCGTGTTGTTTTTAAAAGACCAAAAACGCGTTGCAGTATCGTCTGAAGGCTCCGACAGTGTGGTAATCGTTGATATAGAGTCGGGGAAAATTGATAAAGTAATAGCAACAGAGCAAAGAGGCTCTCATATGGTGGCGCTGCCGGCGTCTAGCGAGCGTGTTTACACCACAAATATGCGCGCAGATTCAGTGTCTGAATTAGATGTAAAGTCAGGTGCCTTACTTCGCAAAATTTCAATGCCAAAAGTACCAGAGGCTATCACCATAAATAAAAGTGGCTCAGAGCTCTGGGTTGGTAGCAACGATGATGGCTTAGTTACCGTGTTTGATGTAGCAAATGAGCGTATAATTAAGCAATGGAAAGGCTATAGCTTTCCATACCGTGTGTTACTTACCCGCGATGAGCAGTTTGCTGTGATCCCAGACTATAGGAATCACACCCTTGATGTGATCGATGCAATGCACAAAGAAAAGCTGCGTCAAATAAAGTTTGAGCCGGGAACAGGACCAAAAGGCGTGATCCTCCATCCAGACGATCGCACTTTATTTTTATCCGCTTACCAAAAAAATAAGGTCCTTGTTATAGATATTGTATCTGGCAAAACCTTATTTGAACTCCCTACTGGTAACGGACCAGATGGAATAGGGTATTCAGCAGTGGTATTGCCTTAGGCTAGCCATCACGTCGATACGAATGTGGCGTGAAGTAGGAGCTGCTTTACGCAGCGAGCTGTGTTTTCATATCGCTTGAACAATTTTACGAAACAACAAATTCACGGTAACCACCACAAATAAAAGTTGTGCTTATGCTAAAACAAAGATTAGCTATCAGTCTTCTCTTTAAACTCACACAAATCTTCAATCAAACAGCTGCCACACTTAGGTTTACGCGCGGTGCACACATAGCGGCCATGAAGGATTAACCAGTGGTGGACATCCACTTTAAATTCTTTTGGTACAACCTTTTCTAGCTTTTGCTCGACTGCCACCACATCTTTACCCATGGCAAACTTGGTGCGATTGGAGACGCGGAATATATGGGTGTCTACGGCAATTGTCGGCCAGCCAAAAGCGCAGTTTAGTACCACGTTGGCGGTTTTGCGACCGACCCCCGGCAGTGCTTCTAGTGCTTCACGGTTTTCAGGAACTTCGGAGCCGTGTTTGTCGACGAGGATCTGACACATTTTATAGACGTTATTGGCTTTTGAATTAAATAAACCAATGGTTTTGATATAGTCTCTTAAGCCTTCAAGGCCAAGCTCAAGGATCTTTTCTGGTGTGTTGGCAACAGGGAAGAGTTTGCGCGTTGCTTTGTTCACTCCAACATCAGTGGCTTGTGCTGAGAGGGTAACGGCAACTAAAAGCTCGAATGGTGACGAGTATTCTAGCTCAGTTTCTGGGTGCGGATTTTCGTCCCTAAGTCGCGTGAGTATTTCTATACGTTTTTGTTTATTCATAAGATTTACTTGCTAAATTCGATGACGGTAGCATGCAGTTACTTTCATTAAGCAGCGATAGTGACGGTATCGCTGCAAATTGGCATTATTATTACCGCATTAGTTTAAGTTAGTGACCCGTGCTCTAGGACCTTTTACTTCTTCGGCTGTTGGCGCTGCTTTGGCTTTGAGCTGAGCGTCGATAATGTTTTTAGCGGCAATCAAAAAACCAAGGCCCAAAAAGGCGCCTGGTGGCAGGATTGCAACTAAAAATTGATGATCGAATGAGAAGATCTCAATACGCAATACACTTGCCCAGTTGCCAAGGAGTAGCTCGGCACCATCAAATAGTGTTCCTTGACCAATCAATTCGCGCATTGCACCCAGTACAAATAGCACCAGTGCAAAACCCAGTCCCATCATTAAACCATCCCAAACCGATAACAGCGGACTATTCTTCGAAGCGAATGCCTCGGCACGACCAATAATGGCGCAGTTGGTCACGATCAACGGAATAAATATACCAAGGGATTGATACAGACCAAAGGTATAAGCGTTCATGAGTAGTTGAATAACCGTAACAAAGGCGGCGATGATCATCACAAAAACAGGAATACGAATGTCTTTTGGCACCCAGTTTCTCACCACCGATACGGTAAAGTTAGAACCAACCAGTACCAGTAATGTGGCAATACCAAGCCCTAACGCATTGGTTACCGTTGAAGTCACCGCAAGGAGCGGACATAGGCCCAAAAGCTGTACCAGTGCTGGGTTATTTTGCCATGTACCTTCTTGAAAGAGCGATTTTAACTGACTCATTGCGACACCTCGCAAGTATTAGGCGCGTTAAATAGCGCATCAAAATGAGTTTTGGCAAACCATGCGGCCTGATTTACCGAGGTTACCACAGCGCGTGGGGTAATGGTTGCACCGGTAAATGAATCAAATTGACCGCCGTCTTTTTTCACATTCATTTTAGGGTCTGCTTCCCCTTCAACTTGAACACCGTTGAAAGTCGTTACCCAAGCCGACTTTGCCAGCTCTACCTTATCACCAAGACCCGGAGTTTCTTCATGGCGCGTCACACGCACACCTGAGATCAGACCTTGTCTATCGACAGCGGTTAAGACATCGATATTGCCACTGTAGCCTTTCGGGGTGATATGTCTCACTAAAAGAGCCGAGGGTTCGCCATTGAGTCTGGCTCTGTAAATTGTGTGCGGGCCGCCTGGGCCGAGTTCTAAGGTGTTGCTGGTGGTGCAATCCAAATACAAAGTATTGTCGTACTTATCTGCTGCAATCACCTGAGAAAGTAGTTGCATCAGGTGCTGTTGCTCTTGGTTGGCAATTTTATCTTTGGTGAGGTCATTAATCAGTGCGACCGCTCCTGTTGTTGCTAGTGCAAATGCCGCGAGGATGAGGCCATTTTTCTGCATCGATTGAATTATCATGATTTTGCTCCATGACCATAAGTACGAGGCTGAGTGTAATGATCGATAAGTGGCACTGCCATATTCATGATCACAACTGCAAATGCAACGGCGTCTGGATAGCCACCAAATTGGCGAATCACATAGACAGTAAAGCCGATTGCCGCGCCGTAAATCAGGCGACCTAAGTTAGTGGTAGAGGCCGACACCGGATCGGTGGCAATAAAAAAGGCACCAAGCATAGCGCCGCCACTTAACAAGTGGAATAGGGTGCCGGGCTCTGACTCAGGGGCAATGATATAGCCAATTGCGCTAGCAAGGCCAAGACTGGCAATAAAGGCCACTGGAATATGCCAGTTGATCACTTTGGCTTTTAGCAGATAAAGACCACCTAGCAAAAAGGCGAGGTTAACATATTGCCAACCAAGTCCCGCAAGCGCTCCAAAACCCTGCTTACTCATCGCCTCATTCACGGTTAAGCCTTGTGAGACAGCGGTTTTTACCGAGTCTAATGGCGTTGCACCAGTCGCACCGTCAATCACGCCTGCACGCCATACGTCAAGTGTAACACCTTGGCTGGTGGACTCGGTAAAGATCATTGCGAGTTGGTCGACAAAGCTTAGCGACTCTAGCGTGAGCGCTTGAATAGGTGACCACGAAGTCATTTGTACAGGGAAGGAGATCAGCAACAATACATAGGCCGCCATGGCCGGGTTGAAAAGATTAAAGCCTAGGCCACCGTATAGCTGTTTTACAATAGCGATGGCAAAAAATGCACCAATGACGGTTATCCACCAAGGGGCTAGCGGCGGAATACTGATGGCCAGCAGCACAGCGGTGAGCCAAGCACTGCCGTCGCTGAGGCTGGGCCATATCGCTCGACCTCTTAGCTTTAGCACTAGCGCTTCAGCAAGGCTTGCGGTAATAAGCGCCAAAGCCAACTGGATCAATACACCAAAACCAAAATAGTAGGTTTGGACTAAGATCCCGGGAATACAGGCTGCCATGACGGTCATCATGATTTTGTTGACCGACTTATGGCTATGATTGTGCGGGGATGAGGCCATGGTTAGTTTCATGACGGTTCATTTCCTTCTTGTTCTTTCGCTTGCTTCTTCGCTTTTGCTCTCGCAATTGCGGCTTTAACGGCGGCTTTTTTACGTGCTTCAGGGCTAAGTGCTTGTTGCTGCTCAGATGTGCCCTCAGCACCTTGCTCTGTACGGCTGGAGTCTGTTTCTGATCCCGCCGTTGGCTCATTTGTTTCTTCGCCTTGCTCACTCACGCTTTCGCCAGCTTCTTGTGCCTCTTTAGCGGCTTTTTTGGCCTTAGCTCTGGCAATTGCGGCGGCAAAGGCAGCTTTACGTGGATCTTCCTCGGCGCTTGCCGTTGGAGCGGCTTCTGCTTGTTCGCTCACGCTTGCGCCTGCTTCTTCAGCCTCTTTAGCTGCTTTCTTGGCCTTAGCTCTGGCAATTGCGGCGGCAACGGCAGCTTTACGTGGATCTTCGTCAGCACTTTCCGTTGAGGCGGCTTCTGTTTGTTCGCTCACGCTTGCGCCAGCTTCTTCCGCCTCTTTGGCGGCTTTCTTGGCCTTAGCTTTGGCAATTGCGGCGGCAACGGCAGCTTTACGTGGATCTTCGTCAGCACTTTCCGTTGAGGCGGCTTCTGCTTGTTCGCTCACGCTTGCGCCAGCTTCTTCAGCCTCTTTAGCAGCTTTCTTGGCCTTAGCTCTGGCAATTGCGGCAGCAACGGCGGCTTTGCGTGGATCTTCCTCGGCGCTTTCCGTTGGAGCGGCTTCTGCTTGTTCGCTCACGCTTGCGCCTGCTTCTTCCGCCTCTTTAGCTGCTTTCTTGGCCTTAGCTCTGGCAATTGCGGCGGCAACGGCGGCTTTGCGTGGATCTTCCTCAGCGCTTTCCGTTGGAGCGGCTTCTGCTTGCTCGACTGTGCTCTCGCCTGCTTCTTCAGCCTTTTTAGCAGCTTTCTTGGCCTTAGCTCTGGCAATTGCGGCAGCAACGGCAGCCTTTTTATCGCTTGGCGCTGCATTGGCTTCAGGTTCAGCTGTGTCTTCTGCGGCTGCTTTTTTGGCTTTAGCCTGGGCGATTGCAGCAGCTACGGCTGCCTTTTTATCATCTGTTGCTGCTGGCTCAGACTCAGGTGACGCTTGGGCTGCGGCCTTTTTCGCCTTTGCACGGGCAATGGCGGCGGCTACTGCATCTTTTTTATCTGTGCTTTCAGGCTGATCAGTTTTTTCTTCTTTATATTTACGCGCCTGCGCTTTGCGTTTTGCACGCTCTTCAGCAATGGCGCTGTTATCCGGCTCTAATTCGCCATTCTCACCTCGTTTGGCTTTGGCGCGTGCAATCGCAGCTTGGACCGTGGATTTATCTGACTGCTTATCTTTAACGCGTGAGAGTGCTTCTTGTACTTTTTCTTTATCTGCGGCTTTTGGTGCAGCGCCCGCCGAACGGCGTTTATGTTTATTTTGGCGTTCTTCTTGTTCGCGCTCTAAGCGCTCTTTTCTTGCCTCAAAACGTTCTTTAGCACGCTCAGCTTTGACTTGTTCAAGCTTTTGTTCGCGAATGTCGGCTTTGGCTACACGATAGTATTGCACTAAGGGGATTTCGCTTGGACAAACATAAGAGCACGCACCGCATTCGATACAGTCAAAGAGGTTGTATTCCTCTAATTTTTGGTACTCTTTGCCTTTAGCAAACCATTGTAACTGCTGTGGTAATAAGCTTTGAGGGCAGGCATCTGCACAGGCACTACAGCGAATACATGCCTTTTCGTCCCCCGGGATCGCAAGTTCTTGGTTGTCTGGCGCGAGTATACAGTTGGTGGTTTTGACCACAGGGATCCTAACAGATGGCAAGGTAAAGCCCATCATTGGACCGCCCATGACGACGCGCTGCGCCTCTACTGGCGTAAAGCCTTGTGAGTCTAGCAGGTGCTTTATTTCAGTGCCGAGTAAAGCCCACACGTTACTTGGCTGACCAATGGTATTACCGGTCACGGTAACTACACGCTCAATAAGGGGTTTACCCTCAAAAATAGCTTGCCAAATTGCGAACAGTGTTCCAACGTTCTGCACCAGTACGCCGATATCCGCTGGTGTTCCAGCACTTGGTACTTCTTTGGAAGTTAATAGCTTGACCAGTTGCTTTTCACCACCAGAAGGGTATTTGGTTGGCACACTACGGACTAAGATATCCTGATTATGCTGAGCCGCTGCGGTGATCGCCGCAATGGCTTCAGGTTTATTATCTTCAATGCCAAATAGCACTTTTTGTGGCTTCAATATACCTTGTAGCACTTCGACGCCTGCGATGATTTCTTTGGCGCGCTCACGCATCAAACGATCATCGGCTGTAATATATGGTTCGCACTCAATGCCATTGACGACTAAAAACTCAATGGGCTTTGGGCTGTCTGCTTTGACATAGGTTGGGAATCCCGCACCGCCCATACCGGCAATACCAGCTTGGTGGATAATATCGATAAGCTGTTTGTTATCAAGCGTGCTAATGTCGCTAATTGGGTTCAGTGGTGTCCACTTATCTTCACCGTCTGGGCGCAAAATAATACTGAGCTCAGGTAGCGCGGATGGATGCGCCGACGGCATCGGCTTTATCGCTTCAATGGTGCCAGATGTGGGAGCGTGGATGGGCAGTGACCAGTTCGTGCCGGGAGCCGTCAATGCTTGACCCTTAAGGACGTGATCGCCAGAGTTAACCAACAGGCTACCATTGGCACCAATGTGCTGCTTTAGGGGCAGAATTAGTTTATCAGGCAAAGGTAAACGAGCAATCGGTTGTTGGTTGGATAATGTCTTTTGCTCTGGTGGATGGATGCCACCTGGGAACTGCCACAGTTTTCCACTTTCTATTTGTTCAAGTAATGTTTCCACTTAAACCTCTTAATCAATCTGTGTCACAGGAATGGCATCTAACTGCCACTTCCACGTTTGCTTGGTCTGTGCAACTGGGATCATATCAATACAATCGACCGGGCAGGGCTCGACACACAGATCGCAGCCTGTGCACTCGTCGATGAGCACGGTGTGCATTTGTCTGGTTGCACCAACGATAGCATCCACGGGGCAAGCTTGAATGCATTTGGTACAGCCAATACATTCGTCTTCACGAATGTAAGCCACCTTCTTGACCGGCTCTGCGTCTTCTCCGCCAGCCAAAGGCTTTGCTTCTACGCCCATTAAGTCCGCCAGTTTTTTCACTGTTGCTTCACCGCCGGGAGGGCATTTATTTACGTCATCGCCATTCGCAATCGCTTCAGCGTAAGGTCGACAGCCGGGATAGCCACACTGGCCGCATTGAGTTTGTGGCAGAATGGCGTCTATCTGTTCAACAATTGGGTTGCTTTCAACTCGGTATTTCACTGCGGCATAGCCAAGCACAATACCAAAAATAAGCGCCAGCGCACCCAGCGCAAGTAATGCGTAAAGTAATGTCATATCTAAAACTTAACCAATCCAGAAAAGCCCATAAACGCAAGCGACATAAGTCCTGCGGTGATCATCGCTATCGATGCGCCTTTAAAGGGTGTCGGCACGTCAGCGACAGCTAAACGCTCACGCAAAGCGGCAAATAGCACCAAAACCATAGAAAAGCCAACCGCAGCGCCAAAACCATAGACTGCAGACTCTAAAAAGGTGTGGTCTTTTTTGATATTAAGTAGTGCGACGCCTAGTACAGCGCAATTGGTGGTGATCAAAGGTAAGAAAATCCCCAGTAACCGATACAAGGTTGGACTGGTTTTACGCACCACCATTTCCGTAAATTGTACAACTACCGCGATAACCAAAATAAAGCTCATTGTTCTTAAAAAAGTGAGATCGAGCGGCAATAAAATATACTGATTGACCAAGTAGCTGGTGACTGAAGCTAGCGTAAGAACAAAGGTGGTCGCTAACGACATTCCCACTGCGGTATCCAATTTTCCAGATACCCCCATAAATGGACATAAGCCCAAAAATTGGACTAAAACGAAGTTATTCACCAGCACTGTGCCAATGAGCAACAAAATGTATTCGGTCATTCCTGCCTCTATAACTTATTCACTTTATGCGGGTTTTCCCGTCAAATCGAGGTGATAGTTAACTGTATTAAAGAACTTACTAGGTGCAAGTTTTGACTGGATTTAATTCTGCTAAAAATACTTTTTAGTAGAATTAAACCGATAGCACCGTTCCGCTTTGAATTTTTTAAGTGAAAACATGTGCCTTGCTATCATTTAAGCGAGCCTCTCAAATAGTGTGAGGCTGTAGCTTGTCATGTAATGCTGACAGTTTTCATTCAGTTATTAGCAAGTAATCCTAATTCAGAGTTTGCTTATCAGGCTAAATATATGAGCTTTTAGCAATAAAATCATGGTGATAGAGTGATGTTTATTGCTAGATCTTGGATTACCGCTAGCGCCGAAATAATCTTCAAGCTTATCTTTGTGAACTTCTTAGATCGCATGGATAAATTTGAATGATAATTCCTGCCAATAGTAACACAGATTGTAACTGGTGTGGCAAATGATAGTGTACGAAAGTCAGCGCAATGGCTGCGGGAAAGGGAAGGGCAAACCAGTTGCCCTTGGCACTTTCGTTGAACTTGGATAAGGGGAGAATTATCCAAGCTCAGGTTTCCTAAATTTCTTTTGGTTTTTCGATGTAATAGCCTTGTACACCGTCCAAACAGAGCGTCTCGACTATATGTTTCTCTTCTTGGCTCTCGATACCTTCGGCAAATACATTGACACCGATGCGGTGCGCAAGGTCTACCATTAAACGCATAAAATATTGATTATTCTTGTCTTCTTCAAGACCACGAGTATAGCTTGCATCCATTTTGATATAGTCAGGCTTTAAGTCTCTAAAGAACTTAAACGACGTCAAACCCACGCCAAAACGCTCAACGGTGATACGAGCGCCGGCACGATGAACCATATCAATAAAGCGCTTACTGGCTTTAATATTTTGCTGTAAGCCAAACTCGCTAACTTCAAATACCAGTTTAGAGGCTAAATTGGTTTCTTTTAACAAACGGCGTTCTAACCAGATCACAAATTGATCATTATGAGCACTCGATGCGGTAACGTTGATCCCAAAATACTTTTCATTAAAGTTACGCGTTTTGATAAGTTCTAGCGAGGTGTCGATGATCAGCTGATCAATCTCGATGGCCATTTCTAGCTTTTCCGCCATGGCAAGGAAGGACGCTGTTGGTAGCATTTGTCCTTCTTCGGTTTTGAAGCGGGATTGGATCTCTGCATAGGCCTTAGAGTTTTTACCAATTGGCATGATATTTTGCATCATCAAGCTAACACGCTTGCTGTTGATCACATCGCGGATCACGCGACGCCAGTTTTGATTGCCAAATCCAGCACTGACATTATTCACTAAGTCAGACTCACGTTGAATATGCCAAGCATTGGCTTGTTTGCTTTGCGCCATGCTCATCGCATTATCGACGACCGAGAGTAGTTCTCCAAGTGGTTTACCGTTCTCATAAGGCACGATCCCAGTGTTTGCAACCGATGATAGTTCTTGGTTTTGCTGGAACTGAGTAAAGCGGGCTTGCAGTGTTTCACCAAACTCTTCCGCTTCCTTACTTGGCACATTGGGTAATATCACTGCAAAATCCGAGCTATTTAAACGGAACACCTGGCTGCCAGCATAAGTGCCGGTGACGTGCTTGATGATATCCGATACTGACTTAATGTATTCATCGCCTTTTTGATAGCCGCGGGTTTGGTTAATGACCTGCAATTCAGAACAGCGGATCATCGCCAGTGAGCCAAATGCCTTTTTGGCAGACGACTCGATATATTGCTCGTAGTACTCAACAAACATATTACGGTTGCCAAGATCGGTGACCACATCTTTATACGCTTCTTGCTTGATAGA
Source organism: Pseudoalteromonas sp. CO342X (assembly GCF_004208915.1). Classification (NCBI taxonomy): domain Bacteria; kingdom Pseudomonadati; phylum Pseudomonadota; class Gammaproteobacteria; order Alteromonadales; family Pseudoalteromonadaceae; genus Pseudoalteromonas; species Pseudoalteromonas sp. CO342X. The sequence continues at coordinate 949 of NZ_SGPH01000027.1, read as the reverse complement.
GTGGGCGGCATTTTTGATGTCTTCTTGCTTTGACTTTAAAAAGCTGGCTAAGCGTTTAAAAGAGGGGATTAAATCTTGGCCGAGTTCTGCAACTTTGCCATCGTTAAAGTCAAATTCAATATTGTCGGTAACTTGATTTTGAGTGATATATGAATCTACCGCATTGGCCACTGTCATACTAACGTTGCGATTCAGCTTTTTATACACGCCTTGCATAAAGAAAACAGGAATAAAGGCAACTAACGCTGAAATAATGATAAGTAGCAGTAGGGCTTGTTGTAGTAATTGCGCCTGACTTTGTGCATTGATCAAGAATTCGATTTTGATGTCTTTGCTATCGTTAACAGCAAATTGGGGGCGAATAGCATTGATATTTGATTCTATGAGTTCGGCGATAAAGGGGAGGTTGCTCGGTGTGTTGACTTGCAAAACGGTTTGACCGTCAAAGTCTCGTACAATAAAAGTTGAGAAAACATCTCCGCTATTTAAAGCTTGGCGGATATGTTCAGGAGTAACTTCAGTGAGTTTCTTATCCTTTATATACTCTGTCACCATGGTATGGGCACTTTGTTGTGCTTTGTTGATTGCAGAGTCAAAACTTGTTGCGAAAAAAAAGCTACCAATCAAGGAGAATAATAGCCAAGAGGTGACTTGGAGTACGATAAGTTTTTTAAAACCAGCCATAGTACGCTTCTTAAAGAGGGTTATTCCATAGTATCGGGTGCATTGCCAATTTCTTTATCAAATTCATCGGTTTGATTTTTGTCTGGTCGATAAATTACAGAGAAGGTTGTTATTTGAGCAAATGCAGTGAGAATATTGCTTGTAGAGTAGTGTAAATGCAGGAAAAAGTCTAATGCTTTCGTGGAATTGGCTCCCCCTCCCCGACTCGAACGGGGGACCTGCGGATTAACAGTCCGTCGCTCTAACCAACTGAGCTAAGGGGGAA